>JBCCNY010000042.1:0-13189 GCA_039025595.1 Pseudomonadota bacterium
GCGTTAGGCCCTTGGCCTTTCGCAGATCGCGAATTTTTTCGCCCACTTGTTCATTGAATAACGGTGTTTCCATCGGCCTTTTGTCGTTTTTCAGGGCGGCAATGTCAAGCAAAAGCACAAAATAGAGGTGGGGTTCAATGAAAAATGTGCATAAAATGCACGTCCAATATGTGTATATAATTGACAAATTTGGAATCAACTTGTACGCAACAAATGTGCTTCAGACAATCACGAAAAATGTAAAGGAGGTACACAATGACCCATCAAGCAGACCCCCCCGATCAAGCAAACGCGACTCGCTTTTCGGCCTTCATCGCTGATGAGCAGTTTGAATTCCGCGAACTCAACTTTGATCGTCAGGTTGTCGAGTCTGACGAAGTGCTCCGCAAGGCGGGGCTCTTGCCGACGTTGGACCACCGGCTTGTGGAACTGACATTCCCCGGCACGCGCTCCCGCGACGATGACGAAACAATTGACGTTGGCCGACACGATCCTGTTTACCTAGTTGCTGGCAAGCTTGACGGGCTTAAAGACATCGCCATTGACGAGGTTGTTTACGAATTGCCGTTCGAGAAGCTGAGCGAACCGGCCCTGCGCAAAATCGCACGCATACCAGACGACAAAATTCTGGTTCTCGAAAAGTCGCACTCGCCGGATCAGCCCTTGGGCAGCGATTCAGTCGTCTCCTTTTTGGGTCGCGAGACCGAACGCTTTTACACTCAGGATGCAACTGTTACTGTGTGCGTCGACGGCGAACGTGAACAAGAAATTCAACGTGGCTCTTACTTGCTGTCAAAGTTGATCGCGCTTCTCGGTATTCCTGCGGGATACGCGCTTTCTTATGTCAACGCTCTCGGCAAGCTGGTGCAAGTGAAGCCTGGCGAGACCGTCGAAATTTTTGACGGTATCAAAGTCTTCGCCACACCGGCATGCGGAGGCGCTTCTTGATGGCACCGATCGATCAATTGCCCGCTATCCAGGCCTTCTGCGCAGGCGCGCAGTTGATCGACGAGCGCGGCGGCAAATGCGTGTTTCTGCCGGATCTCGGAATAATGGCAGGGGATACGGAAATGAGTCAGGACGCCTTGTTCGTGCCCAACAACCTTCTCGGCTATGGGAGCAGTCGGCTCCTTTACTCCGCCCAGTTGTCATCAGGCTCAGGTCAGAATTGGACCCAGCATCACCTCGTTGGTCGCACATGGTGGGCTCCTTCATTCAAGGTGCCACAACAGCCAGCTTGGCGCGACGAAATCCTGGCACATCTGAAAGGGGTCGCGTGATGATCCGTTTCAAGACGACCGCAGTGCTCTTGGAAGAAATCCAAAAGGATCTTCGCCGACCTCACCCCTTCGCACATGAAAGGGTTGGGTTCCTTGGCGCAGGGTTCACGCTTTCAAACGCGAGCTGCACGATTCTTGCGCACAGCTATCGAAGCGTTCCGGACGTCGATTATCTTCAGGATCCTTCCGTCGGCGCGATGCTTGGTCCTGACGCGATGTTCAACGCCGTGGCCTGGGCATACGAAACTAAGCTCGCACTGTTCCACATTCACGAACACGGCGGAACCGGCATCCCAAAATTTAGCGGCGTCGATTTAAGGGAAGCAAAGAAGTTCGTCCCCGATTTTTTCAAGTTTCGCCCTGAATGTCCGCATGGAACGATTGTCCTCAGCAATACGGCTGCCTTTGGCCACGTGTGGCTCGACAAAGCAGCGGAACCTACCGTGATAAGCGAATTTGCGGTCATCGGACCGAGGATTGAATGATGGAGCCTTTCACATGCATGATTATTCCAGACAATCGTTTTTGGGGGCCGAATCTCCAACCAAACTGAGGACGGCGAGAATCGGGCTCGTTGGCTATTGCGGCGGCGGTTCACATTATGGCCAGCAATTCGGTCATATCGGTATCGGTAATTTCGTCGTTGTAGATGACGATAGCATCGAAGAGAGCAATCGACACCGGTTTGTCGGCAGCGAACCCGAAGACGCTCGGATCGGCATGGCCAAAGTCGATATTGCTCGCCGACAAATTCTCCGTGGTAATCCGAGCGCAAACGTCAAAACTATCAAAGCCCGATGGCAGGAGGCGGCGGACGCCTTAGCTGACTGTGACATCATCTTCGGAGCCGTAGATTCCTTCGCGCAACGCGACGAACTTGAACGGTTCTGCCGGCGCCATCTCATACCCTATATCGATATCGGCATGGTTGTGACGAAGTTAGATGATGGCGAATTCGCTATTTCTGGTCAGGTAGTTCAATCTTTGCCCGGCGGACATTGTCTACGTTGCTGCAATATTGTCACCGATGAACGCATTGCCGAAGAGGCCGATCAATATGGTGCGGTAGGACCTCAACCTCAAGTCATTTGGCCCAACGGCGTGCTAGCATCCACGGGCGTCGGATTTGGCATTGCGCTTCTCACTCCTTGGTTTCGATCTACAAAGAAGCTTCGTTGGTTGGTTTACGATGGTAACTCCGGCGTGCTGGCGGAGCCTGCTATCGTTTCACAGCATCTAGCGGGTATTGATTGCGTTCACCATCCCTTGTCTGAAGTGGGCGATCCGTTTGCCGACATACGATATTGGCAAAAACAAGGTTCCGGGGCAGCTACAGGAATTGGCCAGACTCCTACCAAAAGTCTATTGCGACGCTGGCTACATCAGGTACGACAATGCCTATTTGGAAGATAAGCTGCGATTTATTCGAAGCATTGAAAGCGCGATACAAGCATAGGCCATAATGAAAAATGTCTTTCGTGCGGCGGCCTCCAAAGGCGCGCACGCGCTTATTTCCATGCTGGAGTATTGTTTAAGTCGATGCCCAACTCCAGGATTACTAGGCTTGTTGACTTGACTCCGAAAGTTAGCCCCATGAACCTCAAATCTCGCGACCGCAGCGAACTTCCGCTTCCCGCCCATGTGTCGAATTTGACTGGACTTCATAGTGGTTCAGAGCGGTACTGTCCGTGTCGCACGCGCCCGGTAACACCGGGCTCCACTCAGTACAGGGCGAGGGATTGGCCTTTGCCTACAGAGTGGGGAGATAAGATGACATCTTCAGATCCAGCTATTGAGAAAACAGCACTACCGAAACGGAAAGCGAAAAAAATGACCCGCCGCGAACAGCTGCACAAAATGCTTACGTGGAAATCCGGCGCCACAATCGCGCAGCTTCAAAAGACCTTTGGTTGGAAGCCGCATTCGGCACGCGCCGCGATATCGGCTCAGCGGAAGGCAGGATGCGTGGTGGAAAGACTGAAGACGGAGAAGGGGGCGGTCTATCGGATTGTCGAAGCGCGGATCGCCCCATGACGGCGGAGAAAAACGAAGAGGTGTTGATCCTGATTGCCGAGATCGAAGCCCTTGATCGCACCGCCTGTCTTGATCGCTGGCGCGAGGCCTTCGGACGCCCGCCACCAAAATATCTCTCGCTTCAGTTTATGAAACGCGTGCTTATTTGGGAGACGCAAAACCGGGTGCTTGGCGGCGTGTCCTTAAAGACCACCCGGCGCCTGAAACAGATTGCCATTGGGAAAGCATCGCCCACGACCGCCAAGCCCGGTTCTCACCTTGTTCGGGAGTGGAACGGACGGACCTATCAGGTTGAAGTCGTGGATGGCGGCTACGTTATGGATGGCAAAACCTCGCGGTCCCTGTCCGCCATTACAAAACACATCACGGGTGCCCATTGGTCCGGCCCGCGCTTCTTCGGGGTGCAGTGATGCGCCGGATCCGCTGTGCCATCTACACCCGTAAGAGCTCGGAAGAGGGGCTTGAGCAGGACTTCAACTCGCTCGATGCGCAACGAGAGGCCTGCGAAGCTTATATCGCCAGCCAGAAGCATGAAGGATGGGAGCTGTTGCCCGACCGGTATGACGACGGCGCGATCTCGGGTGGGCATCTGGATCGACCAGCCTTGCAAAAACTGATGCAAGCCGTGGATGACAAATGCGTTGATCAGATCGTGGTTTACAAGATCGACCGATTGACCCGCTCACTGGCGGACTTCGCCAAACTGGTGGAACGATTGGATGAAGCTGAAGCCTCGTTTGTGTCGGTCACACAGAGCTTCAACACGGCCACCAGCATGGGTCGTCTCACGCTGAATGTGTTGCTCAGCTTTGCCCAGTTCGAACGCGAAGTGACAGCCGAGCGTATCCGCGACAAAATCGCTGCCTCAAAGCGCAAAGGGCTTTGGATGGGTGGCAACGTCCCCCTGGGCTATAAGGCGGACGGGCGGACGCTGAACATCGACCCCAAGGAAGCAGCGACTGTTAAAGCTCTCTATGATCTCTATCTCGAACACGGTCGGATTCGTGTGGTGAAACAGAGCGCGGAAGATTTAGGCCTCAGGTCGCGCAAGCGGATCCGCGGGGCAGGGCGCATCTCCGGCGGCAGGCCCTTCGATCGCGGTCACATCCATCATATTCTGAGCAACCCGATTTACGCAGGATGGATCCGTCACAAGGGGCAAGTCTATGGCGGACAGCATCCTGCGATTATTCAACCAGAGGTCTGGGACAAGGTTCAACAGATGCTGCAAGACAGCGCAGCCAAAACCCGAGGGACTAAACGCAAAGCCCAGCGATCCCCATTGGCCGGCAAACTCTTTGACGAAACCGGCGATCGACTGACGCCCAGCCATAGCAGCAAGAACGGAAAGCGATTGCGATACTACATCTCCTACAGGTTGGTGAAAGATCGCAGTCGGAAGCATCCGGATGCCTGGCGTCTGCCTGCAGAAGAACTGGAGAGGTTGGTCGCAGATCTCATCAGAAAGACCCTGAACCGCCCTGACTTTGTGACCGCGCTCATGCCGGACGTTTCGGCGGTGGAGATCCCGGGCATCGCCACGACATTGCAATCCGTTCAAAGTGCGAAACAGTGCCTTGCTCTTGTCAGGCGTGTTGACCTCAAGCCGGGCCAGCTCATTGTAAATTTTAGCCAGAGGGAAATCGCCGCGCAGCTAGAATGCAACGAAGATCGGCTAGACTCATCCGCTCTGTGCATCGAAGCGACATTCCGG
Source organism: Pseudomonadota bacterium (assembly GCA_039025595.1). Taxonomy (GTDB): domain Bacteria; phylum Pseudomonadota; class Alphaproteobacteria; order Rhodobacterales; family Rhodobacteraceae; genus Roseovarius. The sequence continues at coordinate 5,029 of JBCCNY010000042.1, forward strand.
ATTCGCCGGCGCGGTGTTGAGTTGAAGCTGCACTTGGGAGATGCAACATCGGAGGTGGATCACACTCTGGTCCAAAACGTTGTTAAAGCGCAAAAATGGTTGGCCATGATCATCGATGGGAAAACCTTCACCGAAATCGCGGAGGCGGAAGGCACATCCAAGCGCCGAGTTCAGGATGTGGTTGATCTGGCGATGCTTGCGCCAGACATCCTCGACGCGATCGCATCGGGCGAACAGCCGGTTGGCCTGACGTCTGATTATCTTATCAAGACCGGCGTTCTAGCATCCTGGTCCGAGCAACGCGAGCTCTTCGCCAAGATCTGAGCCCAGCCTCCCAACAGTCTACCAAACTCGTACCGCCGAAATGGTAAACAGAGACTGAAGGTGGAAATCGGCCGTTTTTGCTCTGCATCCTGTGTCACTGCCAGAAATTTCCCATGCCAACATGCGGAAAACACGCGACAATCTCGACGCACTCTCTCATCAGCTGAAAATTAGGGAGTGGTTGGCTGGGGTGGTAGGATTCGAACCTACGATACACGGTACCAAAAACCGCTGCCTTACCACTTGGCTACACCCCAACAGGTGGGCGGTAGTTACTGCGCCTCGTGGGACGGTTCAAGTCGCCTGATCAAAAAAGTTGTGCCAGGATAAGGCGCCTAAGCTTCAGTCCAGAATTTCATCCGCGCCGACGCCCCAGAGCCGGCTTTTCTCCACCCATCCGCGATAGCCGCCTGCGTTGAGCCTGCACCAATCGGCGTCGCATGCGTCGATCCGGGCGACGACACCCATTTCAAGCCGTGCCACCTCTCTTGCCCCAGTATCGGGTTGCGCATAGAGACCTGTTGTTTCGGTTTGGACGATGGCCGTGCGCGCGCCAGAGAGAAGCGAGTAATGGATCCAGCCACCGGCGCCGTCATGATCTCGGACACGTCGCCAATGGCCATGTTCTGCGGTGATTTCCAGCGGCAGGTTGCGGCGTTTGAAAACCCAGTCAATGCGGTGCGTCAGGCTTGGTCCTCGCCGCACATTTCCTTCGCTGGCTTTCATCGACACGTAGCGCGGCAGGGGTAGGTTGGTCACCGCGCCGCGCTCGTCGGCATGTAGGGTGGCGGGATAGGTTGCGCCCCCTGTGATAATCACGCAAGCCAATATGAGTAAATGAAAAGGTTTCATGGTTTGTGCAGAGCTCGATATCGTCCCGAGGGTTCTTGTGCCCTCGATGTTCCTGCGCCAGTGTGGCAAAAAGCCAGCCGGTTTGGAAGGAGGAGGAGACCAACTATGCCATCTGACCAGCTAAGTGTTGTCGTTACGCGACGCCTTCCCGAAGCGGTGGAAACCCGGATGGCCGAGTTATTCGACGTGACCTTGCGCGACGATGACGCCCCAATGACCCGAGAAGAGCTGGTGAGCGCTGTTCAGACCGCTGATGTGCTGGTGCCGACGATTACCGACCGAATTGATGCCGGTCTGATCGGGCAGGCCAGCGACCGATTGAAACTGATCGCAAACTACGGGGCAGGGGTCGATCATATTGATATCCATACCGCCCGACAGCGCGGGATCCTGGTCTCTAACACGCCCGGCGTCTTGACGGATGATACGGCAGATATGGTCATGGGCCTGCTTCTGAGCGTGACACGCCGCATTCCCGAAGGCCTGGCGCAGATGCAGCAGGACAGCTGGTCGGGCTGGTCCCCCACCGCCTTGCTGGGTGGGCGGATTGCGGGACGCAGGCTGGGTATTCTGGGGATGGGTCGGATCGGGCAGGCCGTCGCGCGACGCGCTGGCGCATTCGGGATGCAGGTGCATTACCATAATCGCCACCGGCTGCGTGCAGAGGTCGAGGAGGATCTCGGCGCGGTGTATTGGGAAAGCCTCGATCAGATGGTCGCGCGGATGGATGTACTTTCTATCAATTGCCCGCATACGCCTTCGACTTTTCATCTCATGAATGCCCGCCGTCTCAAGCTCATGAAGCCAGACGCCGTGATCGTGAATACGTCTCGTGGCGAAGTCATAGACGAGAACGCGCTGACCCGGATGTTGCGGGCCGGTGAGATCGCTGGGGCGGGGCTCGATGTGTATCAGGATAGCGACGCGATCAACCCGCGACTGCGCGAGCTCAGCAACGTGGTCCTGTTGCCGCATATGGGATCAGCGACGATCGAAGGACGGGTGGAAATGGGGGAGAAAGTATTGCTCAATATCAAGACTTACGATGACGGACATCGACCGCCCGATCAGGTTGTGCCGTCGATGCTGTGACCGAGACGCTTGTGCCCAATCCTTTGTTTCTGAGCATGCGGGAAACGACGCAACTTGCGTGTTTTGAAAGCTATTGCTTGGGGAGCGTCACGAACCTCATACTTAAGGTCGAATCAACGATCAGAAATCGAACGTTTTTTGGCGCAGTCTCTGGGCTCTTTTGGGGCGCGATGGCGGCGCTTACTCTGTCGACGTTCCCTGGGCAGGCCCAGCAGGTCACGGATGCGCTGGCCCCAGAGGGTGCGGGTGCGGGACAATTTGCTGTATCCGAGGCCACGCAAGCCGCGCTTTTGGCCAAGCAGGGCGGTCGCCCGGTCGAGGCTGAGAGCTGGATGATCGTCGCGGCCCACCCTCTGGCGGTAGAGGCCGGGGCGGTGGTGCTGGACAGGGGTGGCAGTGCTGCGGATGCTTTTGTTGCTGCGCAGGCTGTGTTGGGACTTGTGGAGCCTCAAAGCTCGGGGATCGGCGGCGGCGGATTTTTGGTATGGTATGACGCCGCCTCCGGTGCGCTGACCACGCTCGATGGCCGCGAAACCGCGCCACTGGCCGCATCGCCCCGTCTTTTTCAGGATGAGTCGGGTGAACCTATGGGCTTTTTCGAGGCGGTCATCGGCGGGCGATCTGTCGGTGTGCCCGGGATGCCGGCTTTGATGGAGGCGGCGCATAGACGATGGGGGCGTGCCCCGTGGTCTTCGCTCTTTGACGAGGCAATCCGATACGCGCAGGACGGGTTTCGCGTCTCTCCTAGACTAGCGATGATGGTGGCGGGCGACGCAGAGCGACTGGCGAACTTCTCTGCGACTGCCGCGTATTTTCTGCCCGAGGGCCAGGCATTGGCCGAAGGTGACTTGCAGCGAAATCCTGACTATGCCCGCGCGATGCGTCTCTTGGCAAGCGAGGGGACGCGTCCATTTTACACCGGCGAGATAGCGCGTGAGATCGTGACCGCTGTCGGCAACGCACCGGACAATCCGGGCGCGCTCGATATGGTTGATTTTGCGATCTACCGCGTCAAAGAGCGCCGCGCGATCTGTGCCACCTACCGCGGCCGGGATGTCTGTGGCATGGGGCCGCCATCCTCTGGTGCGCTGGCCGTGGGACAGATCCTGGGTGTGCTGGAGCCCTATGACCTAAGCGCGCTTGGACCTCAGAGTGCGGAAGCCTGGCGTCTGATCGGTGACGCAAGCCGCCTCGCATTCGCCGATCGCGGACGATATGTGGCCGATAGCGACTTCGTGCCGGTCCCGGTTGAGGGTATGCTGGCGCCCGAATACCTGTCGCAACGCGCAGCGCTTCTGGCGGGCGACGACGCCCTACCTGAGGTCGCCCCTGGCACACCGGAATTCGATCACAGCCTTTGGCAGGCCGATCATGTGGGAGAAGAGCGCCCCTCGACCACGCATATCTCGATCGTGGATTCTTTTGGCAATGCGTTGTCGATGACCTCCTCGGTCGAGAATGCCTTTGGCGCGCGGCTGATGGTGTCGGGGTTTCTGCTCAACAACCAGCTTACGGATTTTTCCTTCCGCTCGCATGTTGACGGCGTGCCTGTCGCCAATCGGGTAGAACCCGGCAAGAGGCCGAGGTCATCGATGTCTCCGACGATCGTACTGGAAGACGGCGCGCCAGTGCTGGTTGTTGGCAGTCCGGGTGGCAGCCGGATCATCAATTACGTGGCCAAAACAATTATCGCCCATCTCGATTGGGGGATGGATGTGCAGCAGGCGGTCTCCCTGCCGCATCTGACCAACCGGTTCGGCGCCTTTGATCTGGAGATCGGGACCGACGCCGAGGCGTTGGCGGGGCCATTGTCGGATATGGGCTTCGAAGTCAGTACGCGCCCTCTCACTTCAGGTCTGCATGCGATTTCGCTGGGCGAGCGTTTGCGGGGCGGCGCGGATCCGCGACGGGAAGGGCTCGCCGTCGGTCAGTGAAGCCGGGTCTGGCAAGGTGCGCGTCGTTTTTGATCGCGGACGCGTCGGCTGGACCCGCTTTGCGTTTACAGGCGTGATAGGTATCCTAGCCAAAGGGCATGAGGGAGTCATACGCCATGAAAACCCAAGTCAAAGCGCTTGTTATGGGCGGCGGAGCCGTCGGCACATCTATCGCCTACCACTTGGCCCGCGCGGGTTGGGACGATGTGATGCTGATCGAACGCGATGAGTTGACATCGGGGTCGACGTGGCACGCGGCGGGGCTGCTCCCCTATTTCAACATGTCCTACGCAACGACCCATATCCACGATCATTCCATCAAGTTCTACAAGACCCTTGAGGAAGAGACCGGGCTTGATGCCGGCTTTTTTGTTGTTGGCAATCTGCGCATGGCCCAGACGCAAGCGCGGATGGACGAATACATGCTTTACGCCTCTACGGCAGAGACCTGCGGCGTGCCGTTTGAGTGGTTGTCACCTGCGCAGATTAAGGACCGCTACCCCCTGGTGCGGACCGAAGATCTCGTCGGCGCGATCTATCACCCCACGGATGGTTACATCAATCCCGCAGACGTGACTATGGCGATGGCCAAAGGCGCGCGGCAACGCGGCGTAACGATCGAGCGGAAATGGCAGGCTGATGCCTTCGAATGGAAGGGCGACCACTGGGATGTCACGCTGACCAAGATGATGGAGAAGGGCGGCAATCTGGTGCCGTCCGAGGAACAGATCATCGTCTCAGCCGAGCATGTGGTGACCGCCTCGGGTAACCATGCACAGCGCACGGCGCGCATGCTGGGCATCAAAATGCCCGCGATCCCGGTCGAGCATCAGTTTATCGTGACAGAGCCGGACCCCAAACTCGTGGAATGGCGCGCGAACAACCCGGAACATCCCGTTCTGCGCGATGCGGATGCCAAGTGGTATGTCCGCGAGGAGCGTGGCGGTTGGATCCTTGGCCCGTATGAATATGGCGCGCCAGCGCGGTTCGAATACTCCGTCCCCGAGACGTTCCGCGCCGATCTCTTCCCGCTCGATCTGGAGCGTATCGAAGAAGAGTACATGTCGATGATCCACCGGATCCCATCGTCGGAAACCGTGGGTCTGAAAGACGACTACAATGGCCCGATCTGCTACACACCGGATGGCAACCCGCTGGTGGGTCCGGCGCCGGGCTTGCGGAACATGTGGCTCGCCGAAGGTTTCAGCTTTGGCATCACAGCGGCGGGCGGCACGGGGCATTACCTCGCTCAGATGATGGTGGAAGGCGAGGCCGAGATTGACATGGCGAGCCTCGATCCAAAACGTTACGGCCCCTGGATGACAACCGAATATGCCGCGCGCAAGAACGAGGAATGTTATTCCCACGTCTACATCCTGCACCACCCAGACGAGGAAAGAGAGGCCTGCCGTCCTTTGCGCACGGCGCCCGCCTATGACCGTCAAAAAGCGAGAGGCGCCCAGTTCGGGCAGGTTAACGGATGGGAGAGACCGAATTACTTCGGCCCGCTGGACGCTGCAGATAGCTTTGATCACGATGCGCGGTCTTTCCGCCGTGGCGAGTGGTGGAAATACGCCGTGGATGAAGCCAAGGCGATCCGCGAAACCGTCGGACTGATTGACGCCACCGCGTTCGCCAAGCATCTCGTTCATGGGCCCGGCGCGGCGGCCTTTCTCGATCACTTCACCTGCAACAAGCTGCCTCGCGTGGGCCGGATCAACCTGACATATGCGTTGACCGACCATGGCACGGTTCGGACCGAATACACGATCGTGCGGCCGGAAGAAGACGTCTTTTATCTCGTATCCGCGGGCGCCTGGCATGCCTATGATCAGGATTACCTCAACAAATCAGCCGAAGATTTCATGGCAGCGGGCGGGGCCCATGTCCTGATCCGGGATATGACGACCCAGCAAGGCGTGTTTGCCTTGGCGGGCCCTAAGTCTCGCGATGTGCTCCAAGCGCTGATCCGGGATCCGGAGCCCGCGACGGCGTTGTCCAACAAACGTTTCCCATGGCTCTCGATGCAGAGCATTGAGCTTGGCATGTGCCCCACCGTGGCGATCCGTGTGGCTTATACAGGCGAGTTGGGCTGGGAGCTTCACCACCCGATCGAGATGCAGAATTACCTGTTCGACCGGTTAGAAGAAGCCGGTGAGGCGTATGGCCTGAAGCTAGTGGGCGCGCGTGCTCAAAATTGGCTGCGCCAGGAAAAGAGCTACCGCGCGTTCGGAACTGAACTGGGCCGCGATGCCACGCCGCTTGAGGCCGATCTACCCCGGTTTGTCGACCTCGAGAAGGACTACCGGGGCAAGGAGCGGATGTTAGCGACGGGCATCCGTGCCAAATGCTACACGATGCTTATAGACGGTCCTGCAGATGCCGATCCGTGGGGGCGTGAGGCGCTCTATACAGAGGATGGCACGCGTGTGGGTCGCCTTACATCTGGGGGGTATTCGGTAGCCTTCGGTAAATCCATTGGCATGGGGTACATCACGCCGGATCTCGCAACCCAAGGCACCGTTCTCAAGGTCAAAATGCAGAACAGTCTCTGGACGGCCACGGTCACGTGCGACAGCCCTTATGATCCGAAAAACGCGCGTATCCGCGTCGATGCAGGTGCTGATGTGCCGGGCGATAGCCAACCAGTTGCCGCTCAGTGAGCCGGGTACATAGGGCAATCGGTTCGAGGTGATCTGCCGGTCCGTCTTTCCACGGATCACCTTATCCTAGCTGCGCGCCAGAAGGTCATTGACGACCCTGATTAGCTCTTGGCGTTCAAAGGGCTTTTGCAAGAACGCCAGAGCGCCGCTTACCTGCGCGGCGGCGTGTGCGGTTTCGATCGACGTCGTGTCATTGCCGCCAGACACGACGAGCGTGGGCGTTTTCGGAAAACGTTCTCTCAATTTGTCCAAAACAGAGGCCGCGTTTTTTTCATCAAGCCAAAAGTCCACGATCGCAATATCGAGCCGATCGTGCGTGTCGATGAATTGCATACCCTCGGAGAACGAAGCCAAAGCTGTCACGGCGAAATTCTCAGCTTCGAGGAATTTCTGATAGAGCGCCAAGAGTTGGATGTCGTCTTCGAGCAGTAATAGGCGCGGCTGTGTCAATCAATCAGCTCTCGTCAGAGGCAAGGGCCAGGTTTCTCAGGATCCGAATGAATTCGGAATTCGTGTGGTCCGGAAGCTTTTGTAACCGTACGGCGATAGGCAGTAGCGGGTCTGACGCAAGAAGTGCAATACCCTGCGACGTTATCGTTACGGCCACCGCACGCGCGTTATCGGGATCGCGACGTTTGCTGATTAGCCCTCTTTTGTGCAGTGTTTCGACCGCCCGACTGGCAGGGGCGGCTGTCACGCCCACATAGCGCGCAATGGAGTGAAGCGTGCATGGCTTTCCATTCGCCTGCGCAAGATAGCGCATTATTGACCATTGAAGTGGTTGCACATCACTTGACCGGGTATCCGCATATGCGGACCGGATCATGCTTTCCAGCAAGATGGCGGCGGCGAGGTTCTTTTCCACAATGATTGCCACTGGCAATTAACTCAGCAGATCCTGCGTCTGCGACGGCCAAAAATCAATCCGATAAGTTTTACAGACTTAAAGACGATTTTTCTGTTGTTTCGAAAGCGCATTTGCACGTTGAAATTCAAGGTTTTTGGATTGTTTTTTGGAATTCGAACAAAAATTGCAGACAGTTTAATATTGCAATATTTGCCAGTAGCAATAATCTAGGGAGCACAGCTATGCTACACATTTCTCGATCAGGACGCTTCACGCCATGCAGCAGGTTGAAGAAGACGCGATAAGCGAGGCAATTGATGCAATTCGAGAACTGTCCAGCTATCTGGAACGTGTGTGTCATCGCCAGGATCTGGGCAAGGAAACACAGATTAAATCGATGTCTGATGATTTGAGTAGACTGGCCGATAAGTATGACAGGTCTACGGCCC
>JBCCNY010000043.1:0-13120 GCA_039025595.1 Pseudomonadota bacterium
GGCGTCACATTATAGCTAGACGATCCAGCGATAGCACGATCGGTTGGATTGTAAGCCTCGTAAAAGGCCAGCCCGGTTTCCCCGATCCGGATTTCCATTTCGCGCTGCATCGGCTCAAACGTCCAGGGAAAGCCGCGTTCCTGACTGGCATCGAACCGCACGGTGATGACCTGATCCAGAACCTCTTCGGATCCGGTTTCTGCCACGTTCGTGGCGCCGCCAAAGCCCGTAACTCGGCAAAACCAATCATAGAGCGGTACGGAAGCCCAGGCGAGCCCGCCCATGAACACGCCAACGCCTACAAGCTTGACCACGGTCCGTCCGTTTTGATCCATTGCCATCAATTTGTCTCCCGCGGGTCAAACCGATCTTCGAGAGGCATGGTGAATTCATCAGTCGAGACTTTTACCATCGTCAGGCCAAAGATAAGCGCAACGAAGCCGACGAGCACAATGCCCAGCCCCAGATTGCGGCTGAAACGTCTGCGATGCAACTCATGTTGGCGCGACAGGGCCATGACTACCAACCTCCAAGTCCGAAAGGCGCCAAGGCGGTCTCCAGACCGATCAACCCGAAATGCGCAAAGAGGTAAAACAGAGAGGCGCGGAAGAACGTCTTTTCGGTCTTGTAACTATCGGCCTCCGCATCGGTCTCATCTCGACGCCAAATTTCGATGGCACCTTTGAGGAAATGCGCATTCAGTACGATCGCGCCCGCCAGATAGAGCGGCCCACCGACGCTTGTCAGACCAAGCGCGACCGCCAAGGCGGCCAGCAGGGCCGTGTAGACCGCGATGTGCGCCCGCGTGGCCTTGCGCCCATGTGTCACGGTGAGCATCGGCACATCCGCCACGTCGTAATCCGTGCGGGTAAACAGTGCGAGTGCCCAGAAATGCGGCGGTGTCCACATGAAGATAAGGGCAAACATCAAGATCGATTCCAACGCCACATCGCCGGTGACCGCGGCCCATCCGATCATCGGTGGAAACGCACCGGCCGCGCCGCCAATGACAATATTCTGTGGCGTCCAACGCTTCAGCCATATCGTGTAAATGACGATGTAAAAGAAAATCGTGAAGGCCAGCAGGCCGGCAGCCACGAGATTTGTGAAAAGAGCCATCATGACGATGGAAAAGGCTGCGAGCGTCATTCCAAACCCAAAGGCCTCATCCCGGGTGATTTTGCCCGCAGGGATCGGCCTCTTTCGCGTTCGGTTCATCACCGCATCGATATCGGCATCCCACCACATGTTCAGTGCGCCAGACGCGCCACCCCCGACGGCGATGAACAAAACCGCCGAAAAGGACAGCAAGGGATGTAACCCGCCCGGCGCAGCCACGAGCCCGATAAAGGCGGTGAACACCACCAATGTCATCACCCGGGGTTTAAGCAATGCGAAAAAGTCGCTGAACCCCGCATCCTGCGGATTCGACGCCGATAGGTTGATCGGCGTTGCGTTGGTCTCGATGCTTGCGTCGCTCATTCTTGCTCCGGCTGGCGGGGTGAACACACTTTAAACTGTGGCTGGCATAGGGCGCTTCGGCGCGTGACCTTTCAGTTCAGGGTTGCAGCCAGCTGTAGATGCTCCGGCAATGTCGAAGGATCACCGCCATATTCCTCGACAGCACCAGCAAGCCAGGTTTCATAATCGTCCTGACTGACGACTTTGACCGTGATCGGCATGTAGGCATGGGCCAAACCGCAGAGTTCCGAACACTGACCAAAATAGACACCTTCCTGCTCCGCCTTGAACCAGAGCTGTGCAAGCCGTCCCGGAACCGCGTCCTGCTTCACACCAAAGGATGGGATCGTCCAGCTGTGTATCACGTCCGCTGCTGTGACCTGCATCACAACGACTTTATCCACCGGCACGATAACGGCTGTATCGGTGGCAAGCAAAAACTCATCCCGTGTGTATCCTGCCTCTTCCAGCTGCAGGGCAACCTCATCGGTCAGGCGGTTATCACCCCCCGTTGCAGGAGAGCCGATCATATAGCTTTCAAAGCCAAACTCGTGGTCGACATATTCATAACCCCAATACCACTGGTATCCGATCACTTTGATGTTGATGTCGCCTTCGGGGATCTCCTGTTGTTTGTACAGGATGGGTAGGGAAAACGCCGCGATAAAAACCAAAACAACGATCGGTCCGACCGTCCAGGCAATCTCCAGGGGCGAATTATGCGTGAAACTCGCAGGTTCAGGGTTGCTTGAGCGTCGGAACCGCACGATGCAGATCGCGAGCAAAGCCATGACAAAGAGTGTGATCGCCGTGATGATCACAAGCAGCATACCATCAAGCCACTGCAAATCGCGCGCCAACTCAGTCGCCGCTGGTTGAAATCCCAAACCACCATCAACGGGCACTCCGACTAAATCGAGATCGGTATCTTGTGCTGTCGAAGCGGTTGCAGACGTTAGGCTAAGCCCTGTTGTCCACGTCAAAAAATTTTTGCGCATGTATCACCCTGGTCGGTCTTCGCTGCGTCAGTGACCAGTCTCCGCAATCGTCCGCGCAGTCCCGTACTGGCCGGGTTTGGTTCAACCATACTCTGCGATCGCTTACAAGAGATTGCGTTGCGGCATAGAGACGCTAAATCCTGCAATAGCGTTGCTTTGCAGAGAGATGTCAGGAGAGACCCAAATGTCACAGGACAGTTTTCGCCCTTTTGATCATACCATCGACCGGGCGACGGCGCTGTCTGACCTTAGGACGGCGGTGGCCGGAGCGGACGATGGTGAGATCTTCTTCGAGCGACGCCGTGCTGAACAGCTCGTCTTTGACGATGGCTGCGTCAAGACCGCATCTTACGATGCGTCGGAGGGTTTTGGCCTCCGCGCCGTGCGCGGAGAGATCGCGGGCTATGCGCATTCCACTGAGATATCGGAAAACGCGCTGGCGAGAGCGGTAGAAACCGCTCGCCTCGCCGTGGGCAATGGTGGCGGGATCGCGGCGGACCCACCCGCTGTTACAAACCAGCGTCTATACGAAGCAAAAGACCCAATCGAGGCGCAGCCCTTCGCGATCAAGATTGGGGTTTTACGTGAAATCGACGCGTTCGCGCGCGACCTCGATGCGCGGGTGGTTCAAGTCTCCGTCAGCCTCGCAAGCGCTTCGCAGGATGTTGTTATCTTGCGTCCGGAAGGCGGCGAGTTCAGCGATATGCGTCCCATGGCGCGCCTAAACGTCTCGGTGATCGTGGAAGAGAACGGACGGCGTGAAAGTGGCTCTGCCGGCGGTGGCGGGCGTCTCATGCTGGACACTCTGATTGCTCCTCTGGCTTGGCAGGCAAAAGTCCGTGAAGCGCTGCGCATTGCGCTGGTGAACCTGCAAGCCGAGCCGGCGCCTGCGGGGGTCATGGACGTGGTCCTTGGCCCGGGCTGGCCGGGTATTCTTCTCCATGAGGCAATCGGACACGGTCTGGAAGGCGATTTTAACCGCAAAGGCAGCTCTGCCTTTGCCGGATTAATGCATCAGCAAATCGCCGCGCGTGGTGTCAACGTGTATGATGACGGCACACTGCCCGATCGACGCGGAAGCATCAGCATGGATGACGAAGGCACACCGTCAAAACGCACGACCTTGATTGAGGATGGGGTCCTCGTTGGGTACATGCAAGATCGCCAGAACGCGCGTTTGATGGGTGTACCGGCCACGGGGAATGGGCGCCGCCAAAGCTATGCCCATCCTCCCATGCCGCGCATGACCAATACCTATATGACCAGCGGTCAGACTAACCCGAGCGATATCTTGAGCGATTTGAAGGATGGAATCTATGCGGTTGGTTTTGGCGGTGGTCAGGTTGATATCACGACCGGCAAATTCGTCTTTTCCTGCACAGAGGCCTATCGCGTGAAGAACGGCAAGGTCGGTGCGCCCGTCAAAGGCGCAACACTGATCGGTGACGGCGCTACGGCGCTGAAACAAATTCGCGCCCTGGGCAACGACATGGCGCTTGATCCCGGCATCGGCAATTGCGGAAAACAGGGACAATGGGTGCCGGTGGGCGTGGGACAACCCACAATGCTGATCGGCGGGCTGACAGTGGGCGGATCGGCTGCGTGACGCGCAGACCAGGTGTTATCGACATCGACAAGATGCATGCATTTGGCGCAGGCGTCACGTTTGGGAAAACGGCGGCGGATTACGCACGGCACCGGGCCGGTTTTCCACCCGCATTCTTCGAACTTCTAGTGGCGCGGGGTTGGGCGCAAACCGGGCAAACGGTGGTCGATCTGGGATGCGGCACAGGCACAATTGCGCGTGGGCTGGCCCTTCTTGGTGCGACGGTTACCGGCGTGGATCCAGCGCGTGCCTTGATGGACGAAGCGCGCAGTCTGGATCGCGCTGCAGGCGTGAAGGTCGCATACCAGGAGGCGCGCGCAGAGGCGACAGGGCTCGCCAGCGGCAGCGTCGATCTGGTGACCGCAGGCCAGTGCTGGCATTGGTTTGACCGCAGAGCGGCGGCCAAAGAAGTAAACAGGCTTCTTAAGCGAGGTGGGCGTGCAGTCGTCGCTCACTTCGACTGGCTTCCTTTATCCGGCAATGTTGTCGAGGCGACAGAGGCTTTGATCTTACACTACAACCCCACATGGGCCGGCTCGGGTGGAACAGGCGTGTATCCCGAATGGCTCATTGACTTGGCACAAGTCGGACTGCGGGAGCTAGAGACCGCGTCCTTCGACGTTATGGTTCGCTACACTCATGCCGATTGGCGCGGCCGTATCCGCGCCAGCGCGGGGGTCGCGGCCTCCCTCGATCAGGAGTTGACGAAGGCCTTGGACACAGATCTGGCCAAAATACTCGCCCGTGATTTCGCAATTAATCCAATAGTTGTGCCACATCGGGTTTGGATGGTTACAGGCATCGCGGAAGAATAGGCGATTGCGCAATTTGGTTCTCTTCACAGCTCGAATCGCTGCTTTGCCTCATTTTCGATAGTCAGAGTTAACAACTGATTACTGGCCTCGCCAATTCGGGGGAAGCACGATGCGCGAGGTTCTGGGTCTGCACACCCACAAAGACTCGTTTGCGATCGCGAAAAATAAATTAATTTAACATAAAATACAGCACCTTAGGCTTAACTTAGCATCAAAGCTCCACGGCCTCAATCTCGGTTAACTGACTGTTTACCAGATGTGCTTTACCAAGTTCTGGCAATCAGGCGGAGCGACGATGACCGAGGGTTTACATCCTTCCACTCACCCCCCACTCCCACCCACCACGGAAGATGATCGGATATCGTGGCTTCGCCTATTGCGCTCCCGCAGAGTGGGACCAACCACGTTCTACAGACTGATGAATGAACACGGCTCGGCAGACGCAGCACTTGCGGCCTTGCCGGAATTGGCACGAGCGGCCAGCGTTCGCGGTTACGAGGTATGTTCATTGCAGTCGGCGACGGCGGAGTTTGCAGCCGGGCGCGAGGTTGGCGCAAAGCTTCTGGCTTTTGGTGAGCCGGGATACCCCACGGCACTTTTAGATCTGTCAGATGCGCCGCCCCTTCTTTGGGTGCTGGGAGACCAACGAATATTCACGCGCCCGATGGTGGCACTTGTCGGAGCGCGCAACGCCTCTTCGTTAGGCTTGCGCATGGCGCGGGCCCTCGCCACCGAGCTGTCGGATCGCGGAATTGTTGTTGTCTCTGGTCTCGCTCGCGGCATTGACGCTGCGGTACACGAAGTCTCATTAAAAAACGGAACCATCGCCGTTATGGCAGGCGGGGTTGATGTACTCTACCCGGCAGAAAATGCGGCTCTGGGTCGTGATATTCCAGACACCGGTTTGCGATTGTCCGAAATGCCTGTCGGGATGGCACCGCAGGCACGTCATTTTCCGGCACGAAATCGTCTGATCAGCGGTCTGTCCCAGGCCGTCATCGTCGTCGAGGCTGCCGGTAAAAGCGGAACACTACACACCGCAAGGTCGGCCCTCGACCAAGGTCGCGAGGTCCTTGTCGTACCCGGCCATCCCTTTGATGCCAGGGCAGCGGGCTGCAACATGTTGATACGCGATGGCGCAACGCTTGTTCGCAATGCCGAAGACGTGATCGAGGCGCTGCCACAACATCAAACCACACCAGACCTCTTCACCAGTATCGGTGATGCCGACCGTTTTATGCCGAAGAAACGGTGTGTCGACGCAGCGAAGCACTCCACTGCACCCGCCGCGCCTGCCAAACATCCCGATCGGCGCAGTCTGAAGGATGTTGCAAGCCTTCACAGCGCGATCCTGAACCGGTTGGGCCCCTCCCCATTGCCCGAGGACCAGTTGATCCGAGACCTCGCCGCGCCGGTAGCCGACATTAGTCCTGCGCTCACGGATCTGGAACTCGGCGGACGGATCATTCGCCATCCCGGCGGCTTCGTTTCACGCCATCTCGACCCTGTTTAACTGACTTAATCTGAGCTTTTTAAAACGATGGCGTCGCCGAGCAATGCTGCGTTCTATGACGAAGCGTGCATTGACAATTTTTTATCCGAACCCACATCTTGCGCCGCCAGCATAACGTGTCATTTACATCCAGTGAGACGCGCCCACGCTGCCTACACACCACCGAGAAGGAGAGTAAATGCCTGTTGTTGTCGTCGAATCTCCGGCTAAAGCCAAGACAATCAACAAGTATCTGGGTTCGGATTACACGGTCCTGGCCTCCTACGGACATATCCGCGATCTTCCTGCGAAGAACGGCTCTGTCGACCCCGAAGATAACTTCGAGATGACATGGGAAGTGGGTAATGACAGCAAGAAACATATCAAAGCTATTGCCGACGCACTCAAAGATGACAACTCGCTCATTCTCGCGACCGATCCCGACCGGGAAGGTGAAGCGATCAGCTGGCATCTCCAGGAGACCCTTCTCAAAAGACGGGCGATAAGGAAAGACACCGATGTCAGCCGGGTGGTCTTCAACGCGATCACCAAATCCGCGGTGACCGAGGCGATAGCAAACCCTCGCGACATAGACGCGCCTTTGGTTGAGGCTTATCTGGCCCGTCGGGCGCTAGACTATCTTGTGGGCTTCAACCTGTCGCCCGTCTTGTGGCGCAAATTACCCGGCGCGCGCAGTGCCGGACGTGTGCAATCGGTTTGCCTTCGGCTCATCGTCGAGCGCGAAATGGAAATTGAGGCGTTCACGCCGCGCGAATACTGGAGTGTCAAAGCTCTGCTCGAAACGCCACGGGGTCAGACTTTTGAGGCCCGGCTGGTCCATCTGGCTGGCAAAAAACTTGACCGTTTCGACCTGGCCGACGCCACCCAGGCCGAACTGGCGCAGCAAGCCATTCTGAGCCGTGATCTTCACGTCACCTCGGTTGAAGCGAAACCGGGCAGCCGCAACCCATCGCCCCCTTTTATGACGTCGACACTCCAACAAGAGGCAAGCCGCAAATTCGGGATGGGGGCGCGCCAGACCATGAGCGCGGCGCAACGGCTCTACGAGGCGGGCTACATTACCTATATGCGGACCGACGGGATTGATATGGCCCCAGAGGCTGTAAGCGCCGCGCGCGATGCAATCAAGGACCGCTTCGGGTCGGACTACGTACCGTCAAGCCCGCGCATGTACAAAAACAAGGCCAAGAACGCCCAGGAAGCGCATGAATGTATTCGACCCACAGACATGACGCGGGATGCGGCATCGTTGAAACTGACCGATGAAGATCAGCGCAAGCTTTACGATCTGATATGGAAGCGAACGCTGGCCTGCCAGATGGAAGGCGCTCGATTGGAACGCACAAGTGTCGAGATCGGCAGCGTGGACGGCCAGGTTGGGTTGCGCGCCACGGGTCAGGTTGTGCTATTCGACGGCTTTTTGAGGATTTATGAAGAAGGACGCGACGATCAGGGCGATCAGTCGGAGACTGATGATGACAAACGCCTACCGCAAATGTCGAAAAGTGAAGACACGAAGAAGCAAAGCGTTACGCCGGAACAACATTTCACGCAGCCTCCGCCAAGATTTACAGAGGCTACGCTGGTTAAGCGCATGGAAGAGCTGGGCATCGGCCGCCCGTCAACCTATGCCAGCATTGTCACAACGATCCAGGACCGAGAATATGTCCGCAAGGACGGCAATCGTCTGATCCCCGAGGACAAGGGCAGGATCGTGACGGTTTTTTTGATCAATTTCTTTCGAAGATACGTCGGCTACGAATTCACCGCCAATCTCGAAGAAGAGCTGGATGTGATCAGCGCAGGCGATGCCGATTACAAGACTGTGCTCGCGCAATTCTGGCGCGACTTTTCCGCCGCGATCTCTGAGACATCGGAACTTCGGATTTCCGAAGTGCTCGACAAGCTTGATGAGGTGTTGGCGCCTCAGCTCTATCCCGAGCGCGAAAGTGGCGGCGATCCACGGTCCTGCCCCAGCTGCGATGGCGGTCAGCTTCATCTCAAAACGTCGCGCTCCGGTGGATTTGTCGGATGCAGTCGTTATCCGGACTGTCGTTACACCCGCCCGATCGGTGGCGAGGCAGCAGAAACCGGCGACCGGGTTCTGGGCGAAGATGCCGGGGACGAGATCAGCCTGCGGTCCGGTCGCTTTGGTCCGTATGTTCAACGCGGCGAACCCAGCGAAGAAAACAAGAAACCTCCGCGCGCCAGTCTGCCTAAAGGCTGGACGCCAGATGACATGGATCTTGAAAAGGCGTTGATGCTTCTCAGCCTGCCCCGAGAAGTGGGACCACATCCCGAGGACGGCGAGATGGTTGAGGCCGGCATCGGCCGCTATGGTCCATTCGTGAAACACGGTAAACTCTACGCCAATATCAAAGAGGTCGACGATGTGTTTACGATCGGCATGAACCGGGCGGTTGAGGAACTGGCTAAGAAAGCGGCCAACAGGGGCCGTGGACGAGGGGCTGCCGTCGAACCGCTTAAAGCTTTAGGCGAACATCCTGGTGAGGGCGGTCCTGTTAACGTCATGGACGGTCGCTACGGTCCTTATGTGAAGTGGGGTAAAATCAATGCCACGCTGCCAAAGGACGTGGAACCTGATCAGGTCACGATGGATATGGCGGTGGCACTCATAGACGAGAAGGCGGCAAAAAAGAGCAGTGGACGGCGCAAGAAAGCCTAAGCGCATAATTGTGTATTTGTCGGAACGCCAGATCAGAGGCAGTGCAAAAAAGACGGCGCGCTAAGGGCGTAGGACGGCGCGTAGGGCACTATCCGCCGCTCGATGCTGCCGTATTAAACGCGCAAGCATCAGATATCAGCTGGGGTCGCGTCTGGCACAGAGCGCTGGCCACTTTGAAGGCGGCCAGGACTTTCGGAACATAATCGCGCGTCTCCGCAAAAGGCGGCACGCCACCATGACGCCGAACAGCCCCCTCACCGGCGTTGTAGCCCGCCAGTGCCAGGATCACATCCCCGTCAAACTCTTCAAGCAGCCAATCCAAATAGGCCACGCCACCACGGATATTTTGATCCGGAGCAAAGCTATCCTCAACTCCAAATCTTTCTGCGGTCGCTGGCATGAGTTGCATCAGGCCTTGTGCGCCCGCATGGCTCTGCGCTTCAGGCCGTCCACTTGATTCCACCGCAATTACAGCAAGAACAAGCGCGGGCGAGACATCCGTGCCAATCGTCGCTTTAAGAATCTGTGGCCCCTGAGTATCGGCGATTGTCTGCAAGGCCTGCAGGCGCGGCCCAGATGCCGATCGGCCCGCTGGCACATTGTCCAGGGCGAGGAATGCCGTTTCAAGCCTGTGGGTCGCATTGCTAGCCAGATCGGGTGGTACCCGCGTCCAGAACCAAGCGAAATCTGACGCGACCTCGGGACGTGATCCATCGTCGGGCGGGCTCTCTTCGGGCGCGCGTTCTGTGCTGTCCTCTTCTAGTATGGGTCCGCGCGGTGCTGGTTTCGGGCGCGCAGCGAGGATGGCGGCCTGTTCCTCGGGGTCGATTTGCACGGTGATTTTACCAATCTGACCGCCTGTGGGCACTTTCTCGCGCTTAAAGGTGAAGTCTGGATAAACAACGCTATCGTCAGCGATGACCTTCGCGACAGAGCACAGCAATAACATCGCGCCGAACGGGATTCGTTTGAAAAACTGCATACCGGGCCTGCTCGCCTCGTTGTTTCCTCTACCATCGCACAATTCCCCCCCCTCAGCCAGCATTGTTCAGAGAATTGAAACATCCGTAGCGAAACTCGACGCCAGTTTCCGCCAAACCCCATCGAAAAAGACAAAAAAACGCATTTTTTTTATATTCTAAACAGGTAGTTAAAAGAATTTCTTCGCTGATTAAGGTTGCGTTCACAAATGGCTCGAAAGCCGCCCAAATCTTGCCGGAATTCGCTGGCTATATCTTCGCCATACCGCAAGGCAAACGGGCCAATGAGAGAGGCGGCCCAGCCTGACGCGGTGGTAGTGTAACTTACTGATCCTTTGGAGGGACCAACCATGATCAAGTTCTTCAAGAATTTTTCGAAAGACGAAGACGGTGCCGTAACAGTTGACTGGGTCGTTCTGACCGCGGCTGTTGTGGGCCTGGGCGTTGCTGGCGTTACCACTGTCAGCGGTGGTGTTGGCACACTGGCCACAAACATCTCTACCGGCGTTTCTACTGCCAAAGTTGGTGTTGGCACCGGCGGAACCTAAGCTGGCGCCTATCACGGTAACGCCGCAATCCTCTCGGATTGCGGCGTTTTTTTTGTGCTACCGCAAATTAAGGCGAAGTTAACGTGCGCGGGTCGCACTTTAGCCCAAATTCGCTTGCAAGCTAAATCCCAAGATAGGGTTTGAAGGCTAGATTAAGTCCGAAAGGAATGACCATGTTCAAGTTTTTGAGTAAATTTAAATCGTCAGAAGACGGTGCCGTGACAGTCGACTGGGTCGTTCTGACAGCAGCAACTGTCGGCCTTGGCGTGACAGCAATCACAACGATTTCCGGTGGCACCAATGAACTGGGTTCAACAGTTTCCCAAGCGGTTGCTGATGCTGACGTTGGGGTTGGAGGTTGAGCTAGGGCTTGGTTAGCAACGCATGTTTTCCTGCCCAAAGCATCAAACTAGGTGCGATTTTTTGAGATTGTCGGCAAATCGACACAGCCGTTCCATTCTTCGACCACAATGGTGCGGCTCATTTGAGGCGTGGTGTGAGCCAGGAATTGGCTCGAATGTACGGATCCTGCCCACGTGCAGGATTTTGTTTTAGTGAGAGCAGAAGAGTGAAAGGATAGGATATGCGGATCGTTTTTGGACTCATACTTGTGTTGGGTATCGGTCTGGCCGGCGGAGCCGTTTACCTGACAAGCAATCTCTTCAAGCAATACGAGGCCAAGCTGGAAGCCGAGCGAGCAAACAACAAGCCCGTTATTGAAACGATCGATGTCTACGTGGCGACAAAGAAACTCGAATACGGCCAAAGGCTTATGAAAGATAGCGTTGAGTTGGTGGCTTATCCTGCCAAATCGCTACCGGAAGGGTATTTCGATACCGAGGCGGCGTTGTTCCCCGAAGGTGAGGACGAGCCGCGGACGATACTGCGGACGATGGAGCACCGGGAAATCATTCTTCAAGTGAAAGTAACCGGTCCGGGCGAAGAGGCGGGCATTACATCCCAGCTGGAGCGAGGCATGCGGGCTTTCGCGATCAACGTAGATGTCTCCAGCGGTGTATCGGGCTTTTTGCGGCCAGGGGATCGCGTTGATGTGTACTGGTCAGGCGATATGACTTCTAGGACAGGCAATGGTCGTGAACGCACCGAAGTCACAAAACTGATCGAGTCGGGCGTGCGTCTGATAGCAGTCGACCAGGTTTCCAATGTAGACACGACCGGAGCCATGATTGCGAGGACCGTAACCGTTTCGGTCCGCCCGGAACAAGTGGCGGCCCTCGCTCAAGCCCAATCAACTGGTACGCTGTCACTATCGCTTGTCGGGGCTGATGACGACACAACCGTCGAGAAGATTGAAATCGACCAGAACGAACTTCTGGGCATTGCAGAGTATGAACCCGAACCGGAGCGTGCCGAAGAACCGACTTGTACGGTTCGCACTCGCCGTGCCGGAGAGGTGGTATTTGATCCGATCCCCTGCGCGGACAACTCCTGATCGGGTCTCAGGGTGCGCGCCATGCCCTGTCGCGCAAACACAACATCTTGCGTTCGCGGAGTGCTCGACACCGAGCACTCCGTTTCTTTCGCGCAACTGTCCCCCGAAATCCACACTAAGAGCGGAATAAAAACCGTTGATTCTTGAAAAAATTTTTGAATTCGACCAACGTGTCGACAAACGCGGGCGTTAGACCCGGAACCAGAGGCGTGATCGGAAAGGCAGGTCACATGATCGAAGCGAGATTCGTTAAGGCAGCCCTTATTGGGCTGACCGTACTTTTTGGGCTGCTTTCGCAAATGGCAGTGGCCGAGACCATTCAAGTGATCCGAAAGGATTCCGAGCGCGATCTCAGCATCCCGATGAACCGGGCTGTTGTAATAGAAAGTGATGTTCCCTTCGCTGAATTAAGCATAGCCAATCCGGCGATTGCGGATTTGTCGACCCTGTCAGACCGGACAATCTATGTTCTGGGAAAAACGCCGGGCCGCACAACTCTGACCCTGCTAGACGCCACGGGACAGCTTATCACGAATGTCGAGGTGCATGTGACGCCAGACGTTTCTGAGTTCAAAGAGCGGCTGCAGCAAATCCTTCCTGGCGAACGTATCGAGATTCGGACGGCAAACGACGGTATAGTTTTGTCCGGCACGGTCTCCAGCCTCGTCAAAATGGACCGTGCACTAGAACTGGCCAATCGCTATGCGCCTGAACGAGTATCTAACCTGATGTCGGTCGCTGGCCGCCAGCAGGTCATGCTGAAAGTGCGTTTTGCGGAAATGCAGCGTAATGTTGGAAAGCAGCTCGGCACAAGCGTGGCGATTGACGGTCGCAGCGATAACTCTGTCGGTGCGATCGGCGGATCGAACACATCAAATACCCAGGACGGTGTTCTGGGCCTTCTAGGGGGCTCTATCCCGATTGTTCAGGAGAGCTTCGGCGCGCTTGCGGTCGGTTTTGACCTCGGATCAACCGAAGTGGCAATCCTTCTCGAAGCGCTTGAAGAAAAAGGACTTGTTCGCACATTGGCCGAACCAAACTTGACAGCATTGTCAGGTCA
>JBCCNY010000044.1:0-13075 GCA_039025595.1 Pseudomonadota bacterium
AGACCGCCCGCCGCGCGTACGGCGTCGACGGATTTTGACAAGAACCCGGCAGGATCAGGAAACACTCCGTCAGATGAGAAAATCCCATCGACGAGGAACGCGGCAACCGGATGGTTGCGGCCCTTCAAGGTCGCAATCGCCTTGGTGACGACTGCGGCCATCCCACCTGCGATGTCTGGTCCATAAGCATCGACAGATGGCGCCGGGATCGCAACGACATGATCGGGCAGCCCGCCGCGCTTTAACGAGGCAGGCGAGACCTCGATTACAGCGGATGTGTTGCCGTGATAGGCGGTCTCGGTGACGATAAATCCACTTCCTCCGGTCCAGCGCATCGCAGCGCGCAGGGCAAGGTCGTTCGCCTCGCTGCCGGTGCATCCCAGAACAACGTTCCAATCGCCTTTCGGAAAGGTGGATTTCAACCGATCCAGATAGGTTTCCGTTTTTTGATGGAGGTACCGGCTGTTGATATTCAGCTCAGAGAGCTGCATGCAGATCGCCTCGACCACTCGGGGATGACAATGCCCGACACTGGGCACGTTGTTGTAGAAATCAAGGTATTTTGCGCCGCTCGCATCTTCGACCCAGCACCCGCGACCGCGCACAAGCTCCAGCGGGCGGCTGTAGAACAGGACCGATGCAGCCCCGAAATTCCGCATCCGGCGAGCGAGAAGCGGATCATCTGGGGTGCCGTCCGCGCGGCTGTCAAAGGCGTTCATGTCAAGGATCTGACGTGTCTCCGACCCCATTTTTAGACCCCGACCGAAAGACGCGTAAGATAGGTTTCGGCCAAGTGCACGGTGCCCGCCGTATAGCCATTGCCAAGCTCTTGCGCGGTGGGCGTTTCGGCGTGACTGGCCAGCCAAGCGGTCAAAAGAACACGTCTGAGCATCACAAATGTGGGGATCATCGCGGCATGCTCGTCCGACAACTCCGCCTCAGATCGATACCCTTCTAGCCAGGACTCTAGCAAATCGGGAATGAACGGTTCGTGTTCGTAAAAGCTGACGGCGGCGGCAAAATCGTACATGTACCAGCTAAAGCCGCAATCATCGAAATCGATGACGCCGATCCGGTCATTTTCATCGATGAGCAGATTGGCGAGCCTCAGATCCGCATGTACGAGGCCGAAACGATCGGGGCCATTGCCGTAAGCCTCAAGCGCGCTTTGCAGCGCGCTACAGCAACGCTCAAGCACCACTTTACCATCCGGTGTGAGGCCAATCCCCGCGCGCCAGTCGCCCCAAAGCGGGCGCGGACCCAAGGTCGTGTCGAAATTCCAGGTTTTGCGGATGAAACCATCGGGCAGCGGCCAGTCGCGCACATGGGTATGAAGCCGCGCATTGATGGCGCCGAGCTTTCGAAATCCGGGGACGAGATCATCGCTGGCCGAGGGTTCCGTTCCGGCCATGAATTCAAACGCCGCGACATCGCGCCGTTCTCCCTCGACGTCGAAGCTCGCAATATGCCCGCCCTCGGTCACTTCTAACGGGGCCGGGATATCCACCACTTTGGCCTCACGCAGCGCCTCGATCCAGGCGAGTTCTGATTCAATCTCGGCGCATGTATGATATCCGGGACGATGGACGCGAAAGATCACTGGAGCTGCACGTTGGGGGTCGTCGGCACGAAATGTTGCGTTTTCAGAGACGGTTAGCAGTTCAATCCGGGTCTCGTCTGATAAGCCCCAGGACGCCTTCAGGTGATCCACGCCCTGTCGCAGCGTCTCGATAAAGGCGTCATTATAAAGCCCTGCCATGCCACCTGCCTTTGGTATTGTGAAATGATTAATTTCCGTGCTTTGTGAGAAGTTAGGCAAAAATTCTGTGTCTCACAACATTTTTTGCTTGCTTGGTAAACACGCCGCGGCACACGGTTGGGCAAAGGGTGGTGGGGTGTCAACGGCTTGTGCCGGCTCTCCAAACATACCCGGACCTCAAGATAAGGAGCATGCCTTCCATGACACTCACTCGACGCACGTTCACTCAGGCCCTCGGTGCAACAGCGGGTCTGTCCGCCTTGGCCCCAGCCCATCGCGCGATGGCGGCGCGGGCAGATCGGCTTAATATTCTGTGCTGGGAAGGCTACAACACCGATGACGTGCTCAGCCCCTTCCGCAACCTGAATCCGGACGCGACCATTCGGGCAGAAAGCGGGACGTCCGATCCCGACATGATCAACAAGCTGCGCGCAGGTGAAGTCAATGTGTGGGACCTCATTAACGTCAACCAACCTTGGGCGCGAGCGCAGCTTGCCCCGGAAGGCCTGATCAAACCGCTAGACAAAGAGCGGTTCATGCCGTTTTTCGAAAAGTATGCGGAGGGATTTAACGCGCCGCCTTATCCGCTGGCGTTTGGCGAGAGTGGCGATCTGATCGGGCTGCCGCAGCGCTATGGTCCGTTCAGCTTTGTGGTGAATACAGACAAGATCAGCCAGGAAATGGCGGAGGATCAGGGGTGGAAGCTGTTTCTCGATCCCGCTATGGCGGACCGCTACGGCGTGCTGACCTACGACAACTGGAATGTCATGCATATGTGTCTCACAGGGGATCAGAACCCGTTTGAACCTATCGAAGGCGACGGGTTGGAGACGTTCCGGGCGACGGCCGAAGCAATCTTTGGCGGTGCAAAGCTTTTGACCGACGACCTGGTGGCGATGAACACGGCCCTCATCAACGGAGAGATTGATGCCTACTTTACGGGCGGCACTTACACCGCGTCACCAGCGCGTCTCGATGGGTTGACCAATATCCGTGGGGTCACGCCAAAATCAGGCCCGATCGACGGCAAAGGCGGCGTGGTCTGGATCGAGCTCACCTCAGCGGTCAACAACCCAGATCCGTCGAGCCTCGCTGAGGATTTCCTCGAATTCATCCAATTGCCGGAAATCAGCAAAGCGGTCGGGTTCGCCGAGGGCACGTATAATCCGGTTTGCCAGATGGGGGATCCGGATGTCTTTGCGCTTTGGGATAGTGATGAACTGGATGCGATCCAATGGGACACGCTGGCCGAGGAAATGGACCGCTCTGTCGAATATGACGTCGTCGCGTCCTACGATGAGTTATCTGACATCTATAATTCGGCGAAGCGTGGTTGATCTTGCGGCGAGGCCTTATCGTATGGTCGTGACCAGTCTTGAATGCGACGACCAGAGCCGAAAGGCATAACAAATGAAAACCCCGATCCTGCGCATTGCGGGACTCGAGAAGAGCTTTGGCGATTTCACCGCTTTGCACGGGATCGACCTGTCGGTGCCAGAGGGAGAATTTCTGACCATCGTTGGCCCGTCGGGCAGCGGAAAAACAACGCTTATCCGTCTTTTGGTGGGTATGGACGCACCCAGCGATGGCACGATTTGGCTGCGCGACACCCGAATTGACGAGGTTCCCGCCAACAAACGTCCGACATGCATGGTGTTTCAGTCCCTGGCGCTGTTTCCGCATCGGACCGTCGGGCAAAACATCGAGTTTCCTCTCAAAATGCGGGGGGTGAGCGCGGGTGAACGCCGCGCGCGCGCGATGGAATTGCTCCAGCTTTTACGATTGAAGCCGGACTATTACGGCAAGCGCATTCAGCAATGCTCAGGCGGAGAGCGTCAGCGCGTCGCTTTGGCGCGAGCCTTGGCCTTCGATCCTGAAATTCTGTTCTTTGATGAGCCTTTATCGGCGTTAGACTACCGCTTGCGAAAGACGCTTGAGAAAGAGCTGAAGGATTTGCATCAGCGGACAGGCAAGACCTTTATCTATATCACGCACTCTCTGGAAGAGGCGATGGTGATGTCAGACCGCATCGCCATTATGCGCGAGGGACGGTTCGAACAAATCGCCTCGCCGGATGAGATTTACGCGCGACCCAAGAGCCGTTTCGTGGCGGAGTTCATGGGAGAGGTCAACCTAGTGAGGTTCACGTCGAGCCCTCAGGGCGTAGTCGCTGGCCCTGTCACCTTGTCAGCCGACGCCTCCAAGCGTTTGTGCCTGCGCACTGGGAGCAGCGGAACATTGGTTATTCGGCCGGAAACCTTGCGATTTCTCGGTGAAACCGAGGAAGCCGAGGCGATGACAGAGGGGTGCTTGCATGCCGAATATGCGCTCGGTTCCCGAAATCAATATGAGATTGATCTGCCCGATGGCACCCGTCTGACCGCTGAAGTTCTGCGCAAGGATAGGCCCGCTGTCGCGCCCGGCGGCAAGGTGCGGCTCGGCTGGGATCTGGCCCATTGTCATCTCATCGAGGAGCATTGAGATGGAACGCGCGGAACGCCGAATGGGTCTGCTGGCGGCTTTACCGATCACGGCTCTTCTCGGTCTCGGATTTCTCGCGCCGCTCCTCGTTGTCGCGGCTTTCTCGATCATGCCGCAGAATGTCTTCGAGCTTACGCACATGCCGGATTTCACGGCCTATGCCGAGTTTTTCCGCCAGGGATACTGGAAGTCTTTGGCCTGGTCGCTGGGCATGGCCCTCGTAGCTACTCTGATCCTTTTCGTGATCTGCTGGCCCTTGGCGTTTGGCATGGCGAAAGTGTTTAGCAGATTCACTCTCGTGATCACGATTGCGGTTGTGATGAGCCTTTTCGTCTCTGAGAACATTCGCCTTTTCGGCTGGGTTTTGACCCTGATGAAGGGTGGGTTGATTGAAGGCCATGTACGCCATTGGACCGGAGATGGGTTTGACGGTTTGCTCTACAATGTCCCGATCATCGTATTCGGCCTGGTCTATGTTTATTTTCCGTTCATGCTGTTCCCGCTGGCGCAGGGTATCGCGATGGTGCCCGATGACGCGCGTCAGGCGGCCGCGGATCTCGGGGCGAGCCGGTGGCAGATCCTGCGCGAAATCGACTTGCCTCTGGCGGCGCCGGGGATCGTCGTGGGCTGTCTTCTCTGCTTTGTTCTCTCCGCTGGTGCGATTGCGGAATCCAAGCTTTTGGGGGGGCAGGCGGTGATTGTCATTGGTGATGAGATCGAGACGGCCTTCACCTACGGTCAGAATTGGCCGTTGGGGTCTGCGCTGGCTATGATCCTGATCCTGATCATCGGCGCGGTCGCCATTTATGCGGTGAACCGTGTCGATCTTGACCGCATTATGGGCCGGGGCCGATGATCGGAACAAATAACGGACGCGTGGATTAATGGGCACAAGCCGCTTTTTGCAAGTCTGTCTATACGCTTACGGTGTGTTGGCGATCCTGTTTTTGTATGTGCCACTGGTGTCCGTGGCCTTTGCAAGCGTCTCCAAAGCGCGCTATCTGACATTTCCAATCCGCCGATATGCGACGGGTTGGTATGCCGAAGCGGTGCAAAGCCCCACCGTTTCAGATCTCTTGATGACGTCCCTCAAGGTCGCGGGAATTGTCACATGCGTTTCTATGGTCGTGGGGTTCTTTGGCGCGCTCGCCTTTGCTCGCTACACTTGGAAACAGCGCAAACTCTTCCAAAAACTTATCTTACTTCCGATTTTCTTTCCGCAGACCGTGCTGGGGCTGGCGCTTCTGATGTGGTTCAATGCGGTTGGGATTATCCCGTCTTGGCATACGGCGGTTGTCGCGCATTTGGTGTGGATTGCGCCGATTGCCACTCTGATCATTGCCATCCGCGCCTATAGTTTCGATCCTGCCCTTGAAGAGGCGGCGCGAGACATGGGGTGTTCAACCTGGCAAGTCATGAGAGAGGTTACAATTCCACTGCTGATGCCCGGTGTGATCTCTGCGGGGCTTTTTGCGTTTCTACTGAGCTGGGGCAATTTTCCACTATCGTTGTTCACAACCGGTGCCGATTCCACGTTGCCAGAATGGCTCTATGCGAAAATGGTGTCGGGCTATTCGCCGCTTGTGCCGACTGTGGGTGTTTTGTCTATCGCAGCCTCTTTCGCTTTGCTTGTCGCAGCCCTTACGGTGCCTTGGATTCTGCGACGGCTGCGCCCACAAGCGCAACCGATGGTGAAGGCGTCGCAGCAAACGGCGGCCGCGGAATGAAATCACTGAAAATCGGGGAAAACACAAATGTTTACGTCTATTTCGGGAAAAAGCGTTCTGGTGACCGGTGGGTCGAAAGGGATCGGCAAAGGCATCGCTCAGGTCTTTGCCAAGGCTGGTGCTAAAGTCATGATCGCGGCGCGCGGTGCAGAGGCCGCCGAGGCCTGTGTCGCGGAACTGACTGCTGCTGGAGCAACTGCATCCATGACACTTGGTGATGTGGGCAACTGGGACGATGTCAAGCGCATGGTCGCCGAGACGGTGCAGGCGCATGGCGGGCTCGATATTCTATGTGCCAATGCTGGCGCGTTTCCTCAGACCAAGATCGTCGATATGGACCCGGCGGAATGGGACGCGGTGATGCAAACTAATCTGAAGTCTGCTTTTTTGTGTGTGAAGGCTGCAATTCCGGAATTTGAGAAGGCGGGCCAGGGTCGCGTCGTCCTGACCTCATCGATCACCGGACCGGTCACAGGCTTCCCCGGTTGGTCGCATTACGGTGCCTCTAAATCCGGCCAGCTTGGATTCCTGAAAACCGCAGCGATGGAGTTGGCGCGTTACAAAACAACAATCAACGCGGTCATGCCCGGCAACATCTATACCGAAGGTTTGCAGGATCTTGGTGAGGAATATCTAAAGACAATGGCCGCCTCGATCCCGTTAAAGCGGCTTGGAGACGTCGCAGATATTGGTAATGCAGCCCTGTTTTTCGCCTCCGATGAGGCCGGGTACATCACGGGCCAGCAGATCGTAGTGGATGGCGGTCAGATCCTGCCGGAATCTCTGGAAGCGATTGACGAGATTTGAAACGCATATCAGTTTCGGCGCTTTAGTCGCTCGCAGTCTCAGATTCGGGCACGGATATCCGTGACAAGTGGATCGCGACCCGCGCGACTTGGTCGGTCATAAGCTGAAACATCGACGACCGCTTATGTGCTATGTCGCTCCGCTCTGCGGTCTTGGTGGAGCTGCGGTGCAGCGCGTGCTATGTTTCATTGATGAAGGCAAACGTAGAGTATCGGTCCCGATTCCCCGGCTTCAAGGTCTCGTTTTGATGATTGAAAAAAAGCCGGATTTCCTCTGCGTGGGTTTGCCGAAAGCCGGGACAAGCACGATACACCACGTGCTGGATTGCCACCCCGACATTGCAATGCCGCCCGTCAAGGAAGTGAAGTTTCTCATCGCAGACAAGATCGGCTATGCGCGACCAAGGGTCTTTGCTCTTTTCGGGCGGGATTGGCCCGCTCAGCAAGATCGTGCGTTTCTATACCGTTTTGTTAAAAAAGCACTGCGATTGCAGATATCTCACTATCAATGGCGGTCCGTGTTTAGATACTATTTCGGGATTTCTGTTGGAACAGTGTGGTATCAAGGGCTCTTCCACCGCGACCTCATCTCTGGGGATGTCACGGTCAATTACTTTTGGCTGACAGAGCAAGACGTGACGCAGCTCGCGCGAGATTTTCCGTGGTTGAAGATCATTCTAATGCTGCGAAGCCCGGTGGAGCTTAACTGGTCGTATTTCCGAATGATCTCGCTTCGAAAAAACGAACGCGATGTTCTGGAGTTGAAGCGATTTCAAAAGGAAATCGAGGATAAGAAACGAAATATCGGAAGGTATATTGACCTTATCGATCGTTGGAAAAACGTATTTGGCAACAATCTGTTCGTTGGGTACTTTGATGATCTAAAGGATGAGCCGGAGAGATTTTTTGATGAGGTGTGCGGCTTCTTGGGGGTCGCGCAGGCGTCAAACTGGACAGAAGGCATGAAGGGGGCGATGGGCACGGTTGTAAACAATTCGCCGCCGCTTTCAATTCCACCGGAATTGGCAGGGCCATTGCTGGATCTGTCAGAGTATAACCTTGATGGGTTCGAGGCTGTCAGCGCACAATACAAAGACCTTTGGATGGCACAGGTTGAGGATTTAAAGCGTCAGATCGGGATATCGACCGAAGTTCAGAAGGCTGCCTCATGAGCGTTCTTTCCCTGACACTCGGGGCAAAACGCATATCACTGAACATGATGCGGGCAGCATCCATCGCTCTGTTTTCGTCAAGCACGACTGCCACCCTTGCTCAAGACAGTCTGGCTCTCACGGGACCAGCACCGGACGCGGCCGTAAGCTCCGAGGTGCTTCGGCAGAGCGGCGGAGCAACGGCGACCTATGTACTACGTCCAACCTTTGCCGAGGAGTTTAATAACGCGCCCATTGATCCGCTAGTCTGGTCGCACCAGATGCACCGCCGGTTTTTTGATCAGGCCGGGGTGGATATCAACAAGGTGGATACGCGTGTGTTTGGCAACCAGCAGGCTTTAGGAATGGACCCCTCATTTGAAGGGACAACAGGCGCGCCGCTGGGGCTTAACCCTTTCTTGTATCATGACAGCGAGCTGCGCATCACTGCAACCTCGCTGCCCGAAGGTGTTATCCCCGACATGCTTGGATCCAATGTTGTCAACGGGATGAGCTATGATTTGATGACCGGTATCGTCGCCTCGTGGCCCGGTTTCGAACAGCAACACGGCTTTTTCGAAATCCGGGCGAAGCTGCCACAAGGGCAGGGGGTCTGGCCCGCATTTTGGCTTGTAAGCAAGGCTCCATGGCCGGCGGGTGGTGAGATTGATGTTCTTGAGGCGGTGCGAAACAAGATCCATCATACGATTCATTGGGAAGGCGTGGATGGCACACATCTCAGTGTCAGCGGTAATACAAATGTGCCAGGATTTACCGGCAGGTTTCACAATTTCGGTGTCTTGTGGACGCCTGCGCATATCACGTTTTACGTTGACCGCGTCGCGACCGGAAGTGTCGCAAACCCGGGGTTTGAGACGCCGATGTATCTTGTGGCCAATCTTGGCATCGGGGGCGATTGGCCGGGTCCCGTTAACCCGGACGTCCTTCCGGTGACAATGAATATAGACTGGATCCGGGCCTATGAAATCACGGACAGGATCGTCGACTGACATTTAGGTCTGTCTTTGCGTAACAAAGCGCAGTGCGGACAGGATCGAAACATCACGACCTGTTTTACGGTACACGTAAAGCGTTGAGCACACCGCCCAGACCATCCAGCTTCCTGAGAATGCCCAGGCCACGCCGATCGCACCGAAGGGTTCACCCAAAAAAGCCACGCCTGTGGCGAGCACAACCACCGAGACGAGTGCGAGAATGATCAGCATGCGGTGGCCTTTTCCAAGCGACATGTAAAGTGCGGCGGGACCGCAAACGATAAGCGCCACTGTCTCTAGCATCAGGATCGAAAGCACAGCTCTGCCGTTGCGTAATTCATCTGAAAAGAAGGCTAGGATCTGTCCGCCGCAGATCAGGATGACGACCATAATCACAGTGACCATGGCCACCTTGAGCAGGGTACCCGTGGCAAGAAGATAGTCTACCTCGTTTTCATTTCCGGTTGCGATGGCATCCCCGAGTTTGGCGGCAAAGACTTGATTGACAGCGATAATAGTGAAGCGAAAAAACGCTGTGATTTTGAGCGCTATGGCGATGGTTGCGATCTCGGCCGCGGGTATGGCGAAGAACAGTGACATAGCATTGGTCAAATCACGCCCATAGTTCGTAAGCAGCCCGGGAACCCCGAGATAAAGACCTGTTGCGACCCACATCTTCCATTCCGAAAGGACGGGTTTTTCGTGGATGACCGCCATTCGTACGCGCTTAGCCAACGCCCATTGAACGAGACAAACGCTCACTACCGAAGAGCCGTAAACGACAAGGTAATCCGTGGCGGTCGGAGCTGGTGCCAGCGCCCAGATAAGCAATGATCCCAGAAGGAAAAACACAGGTTGGGCAAATTGACGGGGGATCGTCGCGGCTCTCGCCCGATCATCCGATAGGCTCAGCGCGGCGTTTACTCTCACCATCCCAAGCGGCAGCGCAACCAGCGCAATCACAACAAGTCGTTCAGAGAGGAATGAACCGGGCTGGATTGGAGCCAAAAAGATGCCGATCAGACAAACTGCCAAAAGCACGATACCCAATGCTAAAACAAACCTGTCGGTGAACCAAATGAAGCCACGTTCACCTCCAAAGTTATGCGCAACTTTGTAATTCGATCGGATACGCACCGTGCCCGATTCAATGCCCAGCGTCACGAAAAGAGTCACGATTGTGACGATGGAGATCGTGGTGAGGACATTTGCAAGTTCAACCACGTCCAGGGACCTTGCAAGGATGACGTTCACGGCAACCGCCGCAAGCGCGCCAAGAACTCTCGAAAAAACAATAACGAAGACCGGCATGAAACGCGAAACCGTGGGGGCCAATCGTGAAATCATAAGTCGTCTCTATATCTTGCAGCTTGTTTTGTCGTTTAGAGATCTGCGCAGTGCGTTGAAGTCGCAGTTTTCAATTGGACTATATGGTTTCGAGGTCTTGCTGCCGTTTGCCATGCATAATTTGACACGAGCCTGAGCGTTGATCAGTTTTGTCGTGATGCGCCAAGTTGGGCTTGGTTGGCAGGTGCGGTCTCTAACCAGGAGAACAGGTTGGTACCGAAATGGCGCGCGCCCTCAACCGTCCAGTGCGCGTAGTCGTAGAGGGCTTTGCGTCCGTCGGGTAACAGCAAAACGCAAGCCGCCTCTTGATCAGGGCAGACAACCGAAAAACGGTCGGCAAAGGCGACACCCTCCTCTTGTGCCAACATCGCAAGGGATGTGTTAAGATCATCTAGTCTTGGATTGATCCAGTTTGCCGCTTCGGCATTTGCCGTTTCGGGCGACAGCTCTTGTCGGGTCAAAAGCAGGTGGTCCTGCAATGGCAACCACGACGGGGTTTCGAATTCGGCCGTATTCGAGACCAGCACGATTTCTTTGCCCAATTGACGCACCTTTTGAATGAAGCGGCGGGTCGGCTCCAGATGATGGCTGTCGTAGCGCGGGGCGTAGAGGATCAGGTCTGCGGCTTTGAAATTCGGCGAGGCCTCCAGTGCATTCAACTGATTCTTGGATAGACCGGGCGCTATGCCAAACCTTGCAAACGAATGGTTGGGATAGAGTGCGCGATTTAGGTAAAACGCATTAAAGAGATCCTTGGCGTGGGAGTTTCCAACCACAAGCACATTGACGCGGGCATCTTCATCATACCAGGTCGCATGTTTTTCAGACCACGATGGACGGTCATGTGGATTACTTTCAAAAACGCGTCGCGGCGGCCCCATGTCATCGAGGATCTGCCAACTCGCGGCCTTTAGAGTTCCGTTATCCGGGTTGGCAGGGCCAGACCAATGCCGTGGCCCCCGGTCTGGAGTTGCAACCACGAGCCCCAAGGCGAAAACAAAAGTAGCAATTCCTGCTGCCGCAGTCACCGAGCCGAACAGGAAAGCTCCTGCAGAATGACGAAGCGGTCGCTCGACAAGAAAGTAAGACAAGGTCGACCCTATGAAAGCGAGGGCCACCCATACCAGCATGTCGCTGATCCCTGGCTCAAGCGTTACCCTTCGGCCGAATGCAAAAATCGGGTAGTGCCAAAGATAGAGCGCATAGCTGATCAGACCGATCGAAATCAGTGGCCGGGTGCAAAGCAGACGGGTCGCGGGGTCGCCCGGGTTTGAAAAAGCAATCAAACCGCAGGTCGCAAGTACTGGTATCAGAGTTATAGGACCAGGATGCGTCACCATGTCGAAATCAACGAAAACGAGCGTGCCCAGAACGGCTGCCAAACATATACTTGGAACGTACCGGAACATGATTGATGTTTGTGAAGCCAGCATTGCGGGCGCATAGATGGCCAACGCTGCGCCTGCCAGTAGCTCCCACGCGCGACTTAATGGTGAAAAAAACGACAGGTTTGGCATCAGGATGGTGTGTACCCAGCTGATGGTAAAAAACGCACCACCGAGAGCGATCATCGCCCAGCCGGGACGGCGGATCTTGACCAGAAATGTCAAAGCAACAGGGAAGATAAAATAGAACTGCTCTTCAACGGCGAGGCTCCAAATGTGCAGGAAGGGTTGCATCAGAGCGGATTGCGCGCCATATGCGCCCTGCTCAAAAAACCAAAATCCGTTGGCGAAGAAAATGAGGCTTGCAAGCAAGCTTTTGCCAAATGTGACCATTTCAGAGGGTTGCAAAAGAGCCCATGCTGCGGGCAGGCTGACCAACATCACGAGAAGAAGGGGCGGAAGAATGCGGCGCGCTCGACGAGAGTAAAACGAAGAGATCGACACGCGCCCGCGCGCTTCAAGCTCATCGAGCAAGAGCTTCGTAATCAAAAACCCTGACAATACAAAAAAAACATCAACACCCAGAAAACCTCCTTGCAAAAGTTCACCGGACGCAATCGGTATTTTCAGGTGATAAACGACAACCGCCAACACGGCGATCGCGCGCATACCGTCAATATCAGGCCTGTAGTTCATGGCGATGGTCGGTGCCTTCTATCGGCGGGTGCTTCGTGGTCCGCTCCTCGGCTCGATCAGCGGTGCATATCTTGGTCGTTTGATCGTTTGCGAGCCAGCGACGCAGCTCGTGGTTCGAAAGCAGGTTTGGGACATCTTCAAACGCTCGCGCCGCCGTGCGTTTTCGAAGCTCTTCATCCTTCAGGAGGCGGATAAGTGCTGAGCAGAATGCATCATCGGTCTCGGTTTTGATGACGTAGTCGTCGAGCAGGTGATCATAGCCAGTCAACGCGCCGGGAAGAACAAGCGCTGGCATCCCCAGGCTCATGTATTCGACGACTTTGATTGAAACGCCGCTTGCCGTCGTTGTCGGAGCTAATCCAATTGACTGCCGCCCCCCAATCTCAGCCAGATCATCGATTTTCCCAAGTACTCGTATACCGAGCGGCCCATCAGCGATGTCCTTGGGAACAAGCTGTCCCACTGTTCCAACCACCCATAATTCTGTTGCAGGAAGCTGCGCGCGTACCTTAGGCCAGATAGTGTCTAGCAAGTATGCAAGTGCGTCCGAATTGCCTCCATGACGGACGCCAATGAAAACTGCACGAGCCGGTTCGTCTGTTGATGACTTGATCAAAGCGTCGGGAAATCGAGGGCTCATCCAGTAATGCTGTTTGCGAGGTAGATGTTCCGCTAAATGGTGCAATTCGTTGGCCGAGGCATGGATCAATACGTCAGCAAAGCGACAT
>JBCCNY010000045.1:0-13040 GCA_039025595.1 Pseudomonadota bacterium
ATAGGTGTCGTCTGCGCTCAGAGTTCCGGCATAGCCAAAAGGCATGGACCGGTGAACGTAGTCCCAAACCGTCGACAGGTGCGGCCAGTAGCTGCCCACTGTCTTGACAGGGTCCTCATTCGCCAAAGTATCAAAACCGCCTGCCAGAACAGGCCAGTTGTCGACCCCTTCGGCAAAGTCTCCGTGGCAGCTGGCGCAGGAATCAGCAAAGACCTGTTCGCCGGTCCCGACATCGCCTTTGCCTTCGGGAAGGCCCTGCCCATTTGGCAGGACATCCACATCCCATGCCTCGATCTCTTCGTCATGCGCCGGACGGCCCAACCCGTAGGTCGTCGCCGCAATCGGAGCTGGCTCTGTCAGAGAGTTTCCCACACTCGTGGCTTTTTTCTTCGCCTCGGCCTGAACCAGGGCAACCTGGGTCTCAAGCTGGGACGCGCGTTCATTCGCGGTCGCGGCTATGGCTTCAGATTCCTTGGCGATTAACGCCGCTTTCGAGGCATGCGCGTCCAATTGCGCCAGCCGGGTCTCAAGCACATCAATGCGGTCCCCACCGTAATCCCGGGATGCCAGACCATAAGCAAGACCCAGCATCAACGCCGTCCCTCCGAGAGCCGGGACGATGATGGTGTTAAGAGACTTCGACATTTTCGGCGATCCCTTCTGCGTTCACGAACCAGGTCTGGATACAATTGTTGTGATAGACGGCGTTCTCGCCGCGCTTTTCGCGCAGCTGCGCTTTGGTCGGCTGGACGTAGCCCGTGTCATCCATCGCCCGCGCTTGCAGGAGCATCGGCTCGCCATCCCAGACCGTGTCGAGATAAAAGCGTGTAAGGGCTTTGGTATCGCCTTGCTTACCAAGGCGGGCGGTTTCCCAGGTGATCCCGCCATCTTTGGACACATCCACCCGTGTGATCTGCCCATGTCCCGACCATGCCAGACCGGAGATGACCATCGGGCCAACGCCATGCGTGATGGGCATCTGTGGGCTGGGGGAGGTGATGACAGATTTTGCGTCCATCACCCATGTCCATTTGCGCGCGGTGCCATCCTCATAGACATCGGTGTATTTGCTGGTCTCTTCGCGGCTTTGCACGGCGCGATCCACCACCTCGATCCGGCGCAGCCATTTGACCCACATATTGCCTTCCCAGCCGGGCACAACGAGCCGGACGGGATAGCCGTGTTCCATGCGCAAAGCCTCACCATTGGCTTTGAAGGCGACAAGGACGTCGTCTAGCGCTTTCTCCATTGGTATCGAACGCCCGTTGGATGAGGCATCGGCGCCTTCGACATAAACCCATTTGTCGGGCGAGATATCGGCCCCAGCTTCCTTCAGGAGTGTTCGCAGCGGCACGCCGGTATATTCCATATTGTGGATCATGCCATGCGTGAACTGCACACCATTCAGCTGCGCGCCGGCCCATTCCATGCCGGTATTGGCCGCGCATTCGCAGAAATAGACATGGTTTTCGCGCGGGAAGCGTTCAATGTCCTCGTAGGTGAAGACAAGAGGTGTATTCACCAGTCCGTTGATCATCAGGCGGTAGTCTTCTTTCGCCAATTCGATTGCACCTGAATGGTGTCGTTCAAACGCACAGCCCTGCGGAGTGATGGTCCCGTCCAAGGCATGTATCGGTGTGAAATTGATCGACGAAATCGGTGATGCGGTCAGCCATTCCACATTCCTGCGAACCACATGGGACTCAAACCGAATGGGCAGGCCGTAGGGTGTCTCATCCACCCCCGCCCCCGTGTAGGACGCCCAGTCTTGCAGTTCGGTGATCAGCGGATCAGGTCCACTCGCTGACGCCGCTCCGGCAACGCCTCCAGCAGCAACCGCCGCGGTGCTACGCAGAAAGGCGCGACGCGAGGTATGGGATTTGAAACGATCGTCCATCTATGGCCTATCCCTCTGGTTAGACGCCGGTCACTTCGACGCTGCTATTCGGTTCAACCGTCACGGTGCCCAGCTTTGCGATATGGCTTTCGACAACATCCCAGATTTGCGGGCCTTCCGTGTCTTCATTGACGCTGGCCCAACCGGCAACGATGTAGGGTTTTTCAGGGTCGATTGCCTCGCCTGTTTTCAGCAATGTCATGTTGCTGATGCGACTGCCCTGCGGCTGGCTCACATCAATGCTGTAGCCGAGCCCGCCCGTGCGGACCATGTCGCCACCCTGTTGATAGTAAGGGTCGGGATTGAAAATATTGTCAGCGACGTCTTCCAAAACAACCTTGAGAAACTCGCCGGTGAACTCGGTGCGATAGGCCTCGCCATAGGACATCGACGTGACACTCCAGATGTCTTCGCGCGTGATGTCTTGGCCCGGCAACAAACTTGGCCCCCAACGCACACCCGGGCTGAGGGCAATGTCTGCGTCCCGTTCGGAGATCAGCGCGTCACAGATCAGATCATCCCATGTGCCGTTGAAATTCCCCCGGCGATAAAGAAGGCTATCAGTCTGGCCGATCACCTCTGAAAGCTCTGCCTCAAAGGGCGCGCGCTCTGCCTCAATCACGGCGGCCATCTCGGCATCCGGTTCAATCACATCGGAAAAGACCGGAATCAGCTTGTGGCGATAGCCCATCATGCGGCCGTCCCGGATATCGAGATCCACCCGGCTCACGAACTTGCCGTTCGATCCCGACGGCACGATGATCGTCTCCCCGGACAAGACTGGCTCTGGCAGCGCGTCATGGGTATGACCGGACAGGATCACATCAATACCGCTCACGATCGTGGCCATCTTTTTGTCCACGTCGAACCCATTATGGCTCAGGACAACGACGCATTCCGCCCCGGCTGCGCGCACCTCATCGACCATCGCCTGCATGTTTTCATCGCGAATACCGAACGCGTATTCCGGGAACATCCAACCCGGATTGGCGATGGGCATATAGGGGAAAGCCTGCCCAATGACGGCCACCATGGCGCCGCCACGTTCGAACATCTTGTAGGGTGGGAAAAGCTCGGTTGGTTCGTCCCACTCGGCATCGAAGATATTCTGGCCGAGCGCGGCGAATGGGAGGCTTTCGACGAGCTCGGCCAAGCGATCCGACCCGAGCGTGAATTCCCAGTGGAATGTCATCGCATCGGGTTGAAGCGCATTCATCACATTGACCATGTCCTGACCTTGCGTGTGATAGCAGGTGTAGGATCCGTGCCAGGTATCGCCACCATCAAGCAAAAGCGCATCGGGCCGATCGGCGCGGATGGCTTTCACAATCGTTGCCACCCGGTCGAGGCCACCGACGCGGCCATATCCCTGCGCCAGAGCGGAAAAGTCATCGCTGCTCAGCGCGTAGTGGCTGGGGCTGCCATCTTCGATACCATAGAGTTTGCGAAAGGCGGCCCCTGTGACATGGGGCACTGCGCCCTTGTTCTCACCAACACCCAGATTGACCGACGGCTCCCGGAAATAGATCGGGCGCAGCTGTGCATGAACGTCCGTGATGTGGATCAACGACACATTACCAAACGTGTTGAACTGCATCAGTTGGTCCTGCGTCAGCGCTTGCTGGGCCGCCAATTTCGCCCAATTGCCAAAGCCCGACGCTCCGACCACAGCCGAAGCCGCCATGCCTACTTGCAGAAAATCACGACGCGAAATCATAAGTTCGGCTCTTTCACTACATATGCGCATGTTTGAATGTCATGCGCCCGGAAAAACCCTGCGCCACACGCCGCAGGGTCCTTGGTGAGTTCAGTTTCGGACCGAAGGTGTTTCCACCGAAAGCCCTTGGCCACGCGACGCCAGATACAGCTCAAGCGCCTTGAATTCAGGACCACCTTCGGCAAACGGTTCAGCCCGAATGTTTTTCATGCAGCCTTTGAAGCGCCCATGAACCGAGTTCATTTTGGCGTTTTTCAAACGGTAGGTTGGAAAACCGTTGATCTGGCCTTGGCTCAAATGGTCCGCCCTGATCATCACGCCATAATTGTTTTCGTGACAATTTGAGCAGGATAGATCCAGCTGCCCCAGGCGGGTGTAGTAGAGTTCTTTACCGGCCTCCCAATACGGAGCCGCGTCGCCATCAATTGCTACGTCCATCGGCATTCCCCGCGACTGCAATCCAATCAACGCCGTCATCGCGGTCATATTGCCTTTGGACCACTTCCAGGGCTCGGCTTCCATACGCTCGGTCCGGCACTCGTTGATCAGATCTTCCATCGCAACCAATTGGCCGTCCTGGACCCTCGGCAGTTGCGCCCGCAAACCGGCAAACTCTTCAACGCCTTCGTGGCAAGAGGAACAGGACTTGTTCGCTGCCCCCTCAACCTGGTCCCAAAGGTCTATGGCCTGATCTACGAACACAAAAGCGGGGTTGTCGAAATCGTCGGTCTCAAGCGCCTGCGTTTCCGAGGAGCGGAACCGCCAGCCGGAGTAGATCGTGTCGAGGTTTTCGACATGCGACGGTGCCGATGTTTCCGTGACCATCTCCTCCCCTTCGATTGAAAGATTGTTTTCGTCTTGCGCGATCGCGGCACTCGATACACCCAACGCTGCGATCGTGATCCACTTAGCTAGGTTCATTTTGTCCCTCCCTGGCTCGATATAACTGACGGATCAGGTCACCTCGATCTGCTTGCTTGTGTCATAGACAGACCCATCATCGTCATACCAGGTGAAGGTGAATTCACCTGATTCAGGCACGATTGCCTCAAACTCAAAAAATGGATTTGTCGAAATCGCGGGTTCTAGAGCCACGTCGATCACGTTCTGGCCGTTAAAGTCGGCGGTGAAGCGGTTGATGATCGAGCGTGGGATGACGTTGCCGTCATCGTCTTTGCGCTGTCCGCTCTCCATCTTATGGCTGATCAGAGTCTTGATTGTGATCGTTTCGCCAGCCGCCGCAGTTTTAGGGACCTTAACGCGGGGTTTCACACCTTTTGCCATGACAATTCTCCTCGTTCTCAGGTCAGCCGCCGCAGCCGCCGATAGTGACTTTCACATTGGCCGACGCTTTTTGAAACGAGCCATCTTCCATCTTCGCAATAGCAATAACGTTCTGCGTGCCAGCGAGACGAATGCGAGTGGACGCTGCACGGGATGCGCTTAGCGGGCCAAAGGCGAAGGTCGCCACGT
Organism: Pseudomonadota bacterium; assembly: GCA_039025595.1. Lineage (GTDB taxonomy): Bacteria > Pseudomonadota > Alphaproteobacteria > Rhodobacterales > Rhodobacteraceae > Roseovarius. The sequence continues at coordinate 5,088 of JBCCNY010000045.1, forward strand.
TTGGCACTGGATTACCATCTGCAAACAATGAAATTGCAACAGCACCAGGCGCGCTCACTTCGATTGGAACCGTGTTGCCGTTCTCGGCGATCTCTGGTGCGGTCAATTTGATATCACCTTCGATGAGATCAGCCCCACCAGTCAGCTTTGCAATCTCTTCTTCGGTCAGCGAGGCAAATGCCGGGATCGTGCCCATCGCCATCGCGGCCACGCTGGCCGAGCTCAGCATTAGCATATAGCGCCGTGATAGTTTCATTTTGATCTCCTCAGATCTCTCAAATTTCAATACTCTTTTAGCGTCAGCAGATAGGCCACTACGTCTTCAACCTGCTGTGCAGTCAGGATGGACATGCCTGCGAAGTCTTCCAGAGGGCGTTCATAACCGCTGTCGATGTAAAAGGCGGGCATGATCGTGCCCTCAAACATCATCTTCGAGTTTGTTACGATGCCGCGCAATTCCGCCTCAGACCAACGCTCACCAACACCGTCAATTGGCGGGCCCACTTCGCCGTGGAACGACTCTTCGGACAAATCTGAGTTTATGTGGCATGCTAGACAATTTCCCTGTTTGCGATTGGCAAAAATCGCGCGCCCTGCAACCGGGTCACCAGCTTGGCCGGTCAGTGACGTCTCAACAACACCCTCGTTAAACTGGACTTCTGCTGGTTTTATCGCTTCGGCACTGGCTTCCGCTGCTCCTAACACGGTAATTGCAACCGCTCCCAATGCGTATTTCATGCGTCCTCTCCTGCCTATTCCGGTGGGTTCCCTTTTGACAGGTTAACGCGCACAGCTTGATTCACGCAACAACAAATTCAATTACATGAATTTTTGTATCTGTTCGCAAGCGCAGCATTTTTCGTAACTTTACTTCGCAAATTCAGCTTAACTCTCTTCTTCCAAACGTCGGGCGTGGTACTTTTGAAAGGGCTCTCCCCCCTCATATCTCTTTTCGACGACCCAACGCAGCATGCTCAATGTTGTCCCTGCCTCAAACGCACCTGGCATGTTCGCCACAGCAGCCTGCGTGGCAACAGCCTTTCCGCTCACTTGCTCAGGAAAAAAATAGACATTGGGCGTGAACAACGCCCCCCATCTTTTTACGATGTCCTTTTCGGCCATCACGGTGCCATCAAAGTCCGTCACCTCGACGTCGCCGAACATGTTAATCTGTACCACAAAGAAATTCTCCTCGATGTATTGCGCGATCTCAGGGCGTACGAAAACTTCTTCATGCATCTTCTTGCAATAGATGCAGCCGCGCTGCTCAATGATGACCATCAGGCGCTTGCCTTCGGCGTTGGCTTCCTCCAGGTCTTCCGTCAGATCCTTGAATGTGTCTCGCATCCATGACGCTTTATACAGGCCGTCATCGCCGATCTCGGCGGCCATCGAATGAGCTCCAAAAACCAGTACGACGAACAAGCTCAAAATGCGCTTCATATCAGACCCTCCGTTTAGCCAATGGTGCTGAACCACGAAATGTTCTCAAGCATCCACTGCGCAATGACACTAATGGAATTGGTGGCAATGAGCACACCAAAGAGAATGAGCAACAGCCCCATGAGCTTTTCGATCAGTCCCAGGTGACGTCGAAACCCCGACATCCAGCTCATGAACGGCCCGATGAAAAGCGCTGCTAGGACAAAGGGCAAGGTCATCCCGACCCCATACACGAAAAGCAGTACCGCGCCTTGGCTTGCTGTGTCCTGACCGGCAGCGGTGAATAGGATCGCCGCCAATACGGGTCCCACGCACGGCGTCCATCCAAAAGCAAAGGCTAATCCGACGACATAGGCACCAACCAAGCTCATGTTGCTTGTATCCCCGGCATCGGCACGAAACTGGCGGTAAAGAAGGCCGATGCGAACCACCCCGAGAAAGTGCAGCCCCATTGCGATGATGAGAGCTGCTGCCGCCCACCGCAGGATGTCAAAATACTCCCGGACCATCTGCCCAAAGGCGGTTGCCGTTGCACCCAAACCCATGAAAACCGTGATGACACCCAGTGAAAAGCACATCGCCGCCAGAAACGCGCGCCAGCGCACGGCGCTCGAAATCTCTGCTTCGGACGAGATCTGGTTCATGCCGACACCGGCCAGATAGCTCAGGTAAAACGGGACGATTGGTAGGATACAGGGAGACAGAAAAGACAGCAGACCTGCGACCAGCGCGCCGTACAGCGTCACATCAAACATCTGTGAATCCACCGTCAATTCTTGAAGTATTCAAATATTAGATTATGATAACGCGTAGCAAAACGTCAATTCGGGTGATCAATCGTGCGGATCAGTGGGCTCGCGATTTGGGCAATTTTGTGGTTGCCCCTACCCGTTTCGGCGGAGACATTACTTCTTATGGCCGAAGAACAGGGATGTTATTGGTGCGGCCAATGGGATGAAGAGATATCCCATATCTACCCCAAGACAGCCGAAGGAAAGAAAGCACCGCTTCAACGTTATGACCTGCACCGGGAAACACCTGATGTCGTTCTCAAAAAGCGCGTGCATTACACGCCCACATTTATCTTGGTCGAAGACGGCGAAGAAGTTGGCCGCATAGAGGGATATCCCGGCGAGGACTTCTTTTGGTGGCATCTTACCCTTTTGTTTGAACGTGCAAACATACCTTTGGAAAAAACAGGCTGACCGATATGAGTTTGGAAGTAACACCTGAAACTCAAACAGCAACGCGTTTGCCGGTGTTTGATCCCAATATGTGCACCGAGGATATGGAGAAGATGATGCGTAATGCGCAGAACGCTTCGAATTTCCTCAAAGCGATCAGCCATGAGGGACGCCTGATGATACTGTGCCATCTGGCATCTGGCGAGAAATCCGTGACAGAATTGGAAGATCTGTTATCGGCACGCCAGGCCGCCGTCTCGCAACAATTGTCACGCCTTCGGCTCGAAGGCCTTGTCACCCCGCGGCGCGACGGCAAGGCGATCTTCTACAGCTTGACTGATGACCGCCCAAAGAAAATCATGGAGGTTGTCTACGAATTGTTCTGTAGGGAAGACTGACCAGATATCTGGCCGGCTTTCGGTGGTTGGAGGAAACACCGGCATGCTGGAACAAGTGGGAGAGGCAAACGCGGTCGCTCTGATCGGGTTGATCGGAGGAATAGCGTTGGGATTGGCGGCGCGGATCGGCCGTTTTTGCACGCTTGGTGCCATCGAAGATCTGCTCTACGGGTCCGACGACCGCCGTATGCGTATGTGGGCCATCGCAATTGCTACAGCCGTTTTGAGCACCCAGGCCGCCATGACATGGGGTTTTCTGGATGGAACTGAAACAACATATCTGGACAACGTTTGGAATCCGATAGGCACAATTGCTGGGGGTCTGATTTTTGGCTACGGCATGGCGCTGAGCGGTAACTGTGGATATGGCGCTTTGGCGCGTCTAGGCGGCGGCGATCTACGCTCCTTTCTGATTGTGATTGTGATGGGGCTATCGGCCTATTTCGTCATGTCCGGTCCTCTTGCGCATTTTCGCGTCGGGCTTTTCCCGGTCGAAACCGGAGCCACAACCCCACAAGGTTTTGGCCAACTTGCGGAAACGACATTGGGTGTTTCACCGGTTTTCACCGGATTTGTAGTTGGCGCAATCCTGCTGTCACTTGCTTTGTCGAGCCATCAGATGCGTCAATCCAAAGGTCACATTTTCTGGGGCATGGTCGTTGGTCTTGCGGTTTTCTCAGGTTGGATCGGCACCTATTGGGTTGCCACGACAGGGTTTGAGGCGGAGTCCATCGAAACCCATACTTTTGCGGCACCGATCGGAGACACGATGATCTATTCCATGACAGCCTCTGGCAACACGCTCTCTTTCAGCGTGGGATCGGTGCTTGGCGTCGTGATCGGGGCCTTGCTTGGATCTTATTCCAAAGGGCACTTTCGCTGGGAGGCCTGCGAAGACCCGCGAGAACTTAAACGGCAAATCGCAGGAGCAGCTCTAATGGGGCCCGGCGCGGTACTTGCAGTCGGATGTAGCGTCGGACAAGGAATTTCAGCGTTCTCTGTGCTGGCATACAGCGCTCCTGTTGCATTCGCGTCCATCTTCGCTGGTGCCGCATTTGGCCTGCGCCAGCTAATCGCCGGGTTTGAGCCCGCCGAGTAGTGATCTTGGCAAAGGCGTGGACCTTTCCAACGCCGTGCAATCGTGCCATCAATCTGACCGCCCAAGCAGTCGATCAATGGGAGCGAAATCGTCGGTCAGAATTTGACCGTGACGCGCTATGAGCTGCGACACCTCACCATCCGCGAGAGCTCCAAACCGGGTCATGTCGGGTGCAGGCACGGAGAATTCGTCGACCGTCGTACGCGTTGCGCCACCCACAACGACAAACACCATACGCTGCCCCGGCATCGGCTGGGTAAGTTCCGTCCAGACTTCAACCACCGGGAAAATCGTCTCCATGGTTGCGGCGATGGAGGCAACCGCGCCGAGCCGGTCCTCGTAATCTATCACATTCATCAGAAAGCTACCGCCCGGTGCCAGCCGATCAGCGGCAAGCTGAAAGAACTGCTGTGTCACGAGGTGAACGGGCACAACAACATCCGTGAAGGCATCACCAATAACAATATCGTAGTCGGCCTCCGGTCGGATCAGAAGCGCGCGGCGTCCATCCTCATGCAACACGAGAGCTGAGGCCGGGTCGAACCAAAATGAGTCCTCAGCCATTTCAGTGACCTCAGGATCGATTTCTGCCACCGTAATAGGACCCGTACCGCGCGCCGCGAACGAGCGAGGTATCGCAAAGTTCCCACCGCCAATGTGGAAACTGGAAAAGTCCGCGCGTTGGGCACGCAACGTGGCGAGATAGTCCAGCATCGCTGTGTGCTTGGTGAACTGAATCTCAGGAAGATCGCGCGCGCTGATACCGTGGGCCAAATGATCAATGACCATTAAGTGGACCGGTTGAGAGAGATCAGCGGAGATATTTTCCACTCTGAGACAGAAGTACCGGCTTTCGCGATCGCATGGAGACGGAGCTGCAAGCGCCGCACTGGCAATACCAAGAACGAAGATGCCAGCAAGACCCGCGCGAATCCTGTCGAGGCGCCCGAGCCAGAAAAACAGCATAGCGCACAGAAGGTAGACGCCCGCCACGGCAAGAAGCGTCAGGGTGGAACCCAGCCAAGCGATAAACAAAAACCCCGCCAACAGCGTTCCGGCAATCGCACCGACCGCGCCAGCGGCGAACATGGCACCGAGCGCTGGTCCAGTGCGGTCCGCCGTCGCGACGGCAATCTTGGCCAGAACCGGGGCCGGTGTTCCCGCAAAAAACGACGGAAGAAAAAACACGAGCGTCGTTAAGGCTGTCGTGCCCCAAACGGGATCCGATGCGACCGATAGCACCGGGCTTGCCAGCAGTGGTAAAAACAGAACTGTGCCCGCTGTCGTCACCGCTCCGGCAATCAGTGCAGCGCCCGTCCAGTTCAGCGATTGTGCCGTTGGTTTTTCCGCTAGACGCCCGCCCCACCAATGACCAGCGGAAAAGCCCGCCAGCACCACGGCGATGACCGCCGTCCAGGTATAAAGGGACATCCCCACATGAGGCGCCAGCATCCGTCCTGCCACAATCTCGACTACAAGAGACGCCGCGCTGACAACAGCTTGCGCAACCACCAATAGCGAAAGCGGGGGATGTCGGCTCAAACTCGGTTCTTTACTTGGACTCATAGTACCACAATTGAAATCACCAAGGCGATAAGGGCAAGCTGGCGCAACTTGCAAATCGTGTATCTTTCGAACGAATACGAGAATACGTAGCTGCCATTCTCCGCGTTCTACACATGCCAGACCACAGCAAGATCGTGACAGAATGGCACTTTCCCACTGAAAGATCAGAGCGTGAATTTGCTGATGGGCGCTGGTTCCGCGCAACAGAATAGGGATGACCGCTTTAGGTTACAAAGCAGCGTGGGTTACGCGAGTGCATGCGATGGTCTGGACTTCCGAAATGTCGTATTGGCAGCCCACCCGCCGACGACAATACTAACAAGCGCCAAGATCGCCGCGAGACTTCCTGTTGCCACACCCGACAAACCAGCCCCGATTGTGCACCCGCCCGAAAGCACACCACCTGCTCCCATCAGCACACCGCCAAACAAGTATGAGGCAGTCTGTTTTGCAGTCACAAAGGTCTGCAGCTCAAGTTCGCCACGAAACGCCGCGCTCAGAAAACTACCCAAGAAGACACCGGCAATGAAACCCACACCGAATCCGGCAGGAACCGCTGAAGATGCGATGGTCCAGAAAAGCGTATCGCTCCAAGGCTGTATGAAAGCTGCCGTCTGAACAGGAAGAGGATCGAATTCATCAAAGAGCAACGTGCTGGTCATGACCCATCCAGCAACGGCAACAAAGCCAATCACAGCACCAAAGCTAAGGTCCACAGCGCCGGGACGAGACCGCCAGACCATCGCCGCAGTGATCCCGGCAAGTAAAAACGAAACCAGCGCCAACACGATTGATGACGAAAAGACTGTACCAAACTGCATGTTCACTGAAAACGAACCAACTGTCGTTCGAACCGGAGCAAGCACGCCTTTCATTGCGCTATGTGCCGTTATCGCGATCACTATAAGAACGAAGATGGCGCGAAAGTTGCCGGTGGCAGAGAGCACTGTCAGACGCGACGCGCATCCTCTTGCCAAAACCATTCCTACACCAAAACAAAGGCCTCCAAGAACAATAGCGACGATGGGCACCTCGGGGCTGATAAGGCTGTGCTCACCCAAACTTGTAAAACCGACGGAAGACATTACTGCGAAGCCTAACACAGCGGATGTGAGTGCTGTGAGCCACACCGCGGCCGCCGAGCCGCGCTCTTTCGCGGACCCTGCTACGGCACGCCTCAGACAGAACCGCGAAATCTGCGCCGCAACCCCGAAAACAAGCCCAAGCAACAAGCCGACCCAAACATGCAATGCTCGCGGGTCTAAACCTAAATCATACTGCTCCAGTAACATCGACGGTTCCTCGCATTCCGGCCAGTCTGCAAGGCCAGATGATCGGCGACGATGTCAACTTTGTCTCTTGGGATGAAATTCCTTTAATCAACACTTCTAAGAACGAGTGTTCTGCACTTGGATGCCAATCATATGCCTCGTTTGGACAAATGAGTGTAAAAATACCTAGCGTTCCTATTTTCACGTCTACCGGCGTTTGGACGTCCACCCGGTTAAGACCCGACGATCTTTATGAAGCTCTTGTCTTGGTAGCAAAACTATCATCCGCGTTGCTTGCGAACAGTTTTAGCCTTTGAACATCCGCGCCAGTCTTAAAGCAGCAGGTTCTGACCTTCTCGCCTGAAGTATTCTCGGTTTGAGTTTGGCCTGTTGTCGAACCGGGGAGACAGGTGATGAAGCGAAGCGGTTTCAGCAAAGAACGGATATTGCAAAAGCTTCAACAACTTGCGTGAGGCGCAAATCCTAATCGAAGAATGGAGGAAGCACTACGACACAAAAAGACCGCACAGCGAACTGGGCTACCGCCAACCGGTCCCGGAAACCATCGTCCAGATGGACCAAAGGCCGATCATGCGCTAACAATCAAATTGGACTTCCAAGGTGGGGCTGATCACGAGTTTGGGGCGGACGGATGACATCCCGTCGTGATTTCTAGCCCTAGTGTCCAATTTGCTCTTCAAAATGAACTGTAAGCGGTACCGCGATAGCTCATTGGATTTCTCCGGCACAAGCGTGGCCAAAGTTAGACGTATCCAAGAGATAAAGCGAGCTTTTTGCTCGCGCCGAATCGTTGCATTTAGGGGCGCTTTGCTTGCGTCGAAGCTCGTTCGACAAGACATGTCTCGAAGCAAACGGACTCGGGAACAATATCGTCTTCGACCCAGATTGCGAGAGCCTCTGCCGCTCGTTGACCCATTTTTCGAGCTGGCAAATCCACAGTTGAAAGGGAGGGGCTCAGGGAGGGTGCGCTC
>JBCCNY010000046.1:0-12521 GCA_039025595.1 Pseudomonadota bacterium
AGCCCGTCGTGTCGCGGTAGAGCTTGAGGAGGGTTGCGGCCTCCTGCTGGCGGGTCTCTGAGGGGAGCGAGGCGAGGTGGTTTTCGAGATCACCTTGACCGGGTTGTGTTTTGAGGGTGGTCATTTGGGTTCGGGTTTTTGGGGCGCGCCCGGTCACATTAGCTCGAGTACCCTTTGCGATCCAGACTGGCGGCCTAACTTTGGCTGGTAGACAATTCGCACTTCGAGGAGGTTAGAATGACGAAGATGACGCGCCGTAAACTACTTGCAACTGCCGCCGCGGTGCCAGCTGTTTCTATTCCAGGTTGGGCCGCAGCGCCTATGCTGGGCCCCTCTCAGGCAAGGTTTCGCCGCTTTGCATTAGGCGAATTCGAAGTGACCACGCTGCTGGCCGGCACCGCAGTAAGAGACAAGCCACAATCCATGTTTGGCATGAATGTGAGTGAAGAAGAGTTCAACGCCGTGTCAGAGGCGGCCCGCCTGCCGATCGATAAAGCGAAGTTTTTTTTCACGCCAACAATCGTCAATACAGGGTCAGATCTGGTCTTGTTTGACACCGGATTGAGCGGCGAGAGCATCACCGAGACCCTCTCTGAGGCGGGCTACGCCCCGGATATGGTCACCAAGGTCGTACTCACTCATATGCACGGCGATCATATCGGCGGGTTGATGACGGAGGGCGCGCCCACTTTTCCCAATGCCAACTACATCACCGCCACGCCAGAATTCGACGCCTGGTCAAAGATGGAGAATGATAGATTTGAAAGCAATGTCGCGCCGCTGGCCGACAAGATGACATTTATTGAGGATGGGGCAACTGGATTTGGCGGTCATACCGCAATAGCTGCCTATGGTCATACGCCAGGCCACATGATCCACAGGATCGAGAGCGCAGGTCAAGCAATCGTCCTGATCGCTGATCTGGCCAATCATTACGTTTGGTCGCTGGCCTATCCGGATTGGGAAGTTCGCTTTGACATGGACAAACAAGCCGCCGCGCAAAGCAGGCGGCGTGTGCTGGATATGCTCGCGGCAGAACAGCTCCCCTTTGTGGGGTATCATATGCCGTGGCCTGCAACCGGTTTCGTCGAGAAACGTGGCGACGGATTTGCGTATGTCCCGACCAGCTATCAACTGTCGCTTTAGCCCGCTTTGCGATCACAGCGTCCAAGAGACGCAAAGATCCATGCGAGGGGCGCTGCCCCTCGCGCTCCCCGGAGTATTTTTGGCAAGATGAAGCCGGACAAGGTGAGGGATGGCATCTGACGCGCCGGATCTGGGCTGGTTCGAAGCGCAGGCGCGAAGGGTTGTAGCGGAATTTCCAACGCATGTCGCGCAGGCTGCAAGAGACGTCATTATTCAGGTTGAGGATTGGCCGCGCCGAAACATGGTGCGAAACCTCGGCCTGCAAGATCCAGAACAGCTGACGGGCCTTTATGAAGGTGTTCCTTTGACGGAGAAATCGGTCTTCGAGCAACCTGTCGGGCCGGACGTCGTGTGGCTGTTTCGACAGCCCATCCTCGCGGAGTGGCGCGCGCGGGGCGACGTTTTATTGGACAGTCTGGTCGCGCATGTCACGGTGCATGAGTTTGCCCATCATTTTGGCTGGTCTGATCACGATATTGCGCAAGTCGATCGATGGTGGGAGTAGAGGTGCGGCTAAAATCAGCGGCCATCGCGCCAGCGATTCACAATCGGGTATCGCCGATCGAGCCAAAACGCGCGCTTGCTCAACCGTGTTCCCGGTGCTGATTGAAAGCGTTTATATTCTGAGATGTAGAGCAAATGTTCGATCCGAGTTGCGTCTTCGTGGCTGTAGCCGGCCGCCAGGCAATCCTCAATGGATCCGTCCTGATCTACCAAAATGTCGAGTATGCCGTCCAACACCGGATAATCTGGCAGAGAATCACTGTCTTTTTGGTCTTCTCGCAGCTCCGCGGACGGAGGTTTTTGTATGATCGTTTCGGGGATCACGGCCCCGGTCGGGCCCATCATCCAATCCCGGTGATTGGCATTGCGCCATCGACACATCTCGAAGACCCGGGTTTTGTAGAGATCCTTGATTGGATTGTAGCCCCCGGACATATCGCCGTAGATCGTTGCATAGCCGACCGCCACTTCGGACTTGTTCCCAGTGGTCAGCAGCATCTCGCCAAATTTGTTGCTGAGTGCCATCAGCAGAAGACCCCGAAGCCGGGATTGGATGTTCTCTTCGGTAATGCCTGGTGCCGAGCCCTCAAACAGCGGTGCCAGCGTTTGCGTGATCGCGGCGCGTCCAGCCGCAATCGGAACGGTATCGAGACGGCACCCCAGGGTCTTGGCCAGAGACGCGGCATCATCAAGCGAGCTTTGGGAGGTATATTCAGAGGGAAGCATGACACAACGCACGTTATCGGCGCCGATTGCATCGGTGGCGATCGTCGCCACGATGGCGCTATCGATGCCGCCCGAAAGCCCCAGCAGAACCTTGGAAAACCCACTTTTCTTAAGGTAATCGCGCAACGCGTTCACCATGGCGTGGTAGTCGAGTTCCATCGTGCCGGGAATGGGGGCCAACCCCCCCTGCTCTATCCGCCAGCCTTCGTTGGTACAGCGCAGATCGACATGCGTGATCTCTTCTACCATCATCGGCAGTTGCACCCTGAGCGCCCCATCCGGATTCAAGCCGAATGACCCGCCATCAAACACCTGATCATCCTGCCCACCAACCATATTCAGGTAAATCAGCGGCAAACCGGTTTCCACCGCGCGTGAAACCATGATCGCATGGCGTTTTTGAAGCTTGCCTCGGTAATAGGGGGAGCCATTGGGTACGAGCAGGAATTCAGCCCCGGTCTCTGCGAGCGTTTCGGGCACATCCTCGTGCCAGCTATCCTCGCAAACCGGCGAGCCGATACGCACGTCATCAACAGCATAGGGTCCGCCGACCGGGCCAGAATGGTAAATGCGGACCTCGTCAAACACGGTCTCGTTGGGCAAGTGGTGTTTCAGCACCTTTGAGATGACACGCCCGCGATGAAGCACATAATAGGCGTTGTGCAGATTGCCGTTCTCGATCGCAGGGCCGCCGATTGCGAGGGCCGGCCCATCCGCAAGCTCATCCGCCAGCGCCTCAATCCGCTTAATTGCCGCCTTATGAAAAGCGGGCTTCATCACCAGATCCTGCGTGTTGTACCCGGTGATAAACATTTCGGGCAAAGCGACCAAGTTGGCTTCCACATCCTTTCCCACGCGCCACGCCTTTCGGGCCTGTTCGGCGTTGCCGTCAAGATCACCCAGAATTGGGTTGAGCTGGGCAAGGGTTAGTCTGAAATGCGGGGTCATGGATTTGCGGATCGCCAATATCGAACAAATACCGATTTAGCAGATCGCAAGATGAGGGAAAGGCACAAGTCAAAAGGCAAGTTGTCGCTGCACCAAAAGCACGTTGTCTCGTGAAAGGAGGTCATTTACGCTTTTTGTGTGATCTCGACTGTGCAAAAGTCACGGCGAAACGGGAGCGAGCATGAAACGTATTATTTTGGGGATCTGTGCTCTGGCGCTGAGTGCAGCATTCACGTTGGCCGGTCCATCGAATGCGCAGACTGAAGACATTCAGACCAAGCAATATGAGGACGGCGGCGTTTACGAAGGGACGTTCCTAAACGGTTTGCAGCATGGAACGGGCACGTATCGTCTTCCCAACGGGTATGAATATGAGGGCGACTGGGTCAACGGTGAGATCCGGGGCAACGGTATCGCGCGTTTTCCCAATGGATCCGTCTACGAAGGTCAGTTCATCAAGGGCAAGCCTGAGGGAACAGGAAAAATCGTCTTTGCCGATGGCGGCACTTATGAGGGTCTTTGGTCAGACGGCAAGATCAATGGCACCGGTATTGCGATCTACGCCAATGGTGTGCGTTACGAAGGCGAATTCGTTGACGCCCAGCACCATGGCCAAGGCCGCATGGAAAGTCCCGGCGGCTATCTCTACGAGGGCGATTGGGTTGACGGTGTCAAAGAAGGCCGCGCCACGATCAGCTATCCTGACGGTGCGATCTACGAGGGGGATGTGCGCGATGGCGCGCGAGATGGTCAGGGCAAGATCACCATGACCGATGGGCTGATCTATGAAGGCAGTTGGCGTGAAGGCCAAATCAATGGCAACGGAGTACTGACCCAGCCCAATGGTGATGTTTACGAAGGTGAACTTGTCGCCGGGCAGCGTGAGGGGACCGGGCGCGTGACCTACAGCAATGGCGATGTCTATGAAGGCGCGTTTCTGGACGACCGCCGCCACGGACAAGGCTTGTTTACAGGCATTGACGGCTATCTTTACGAAGGCAGTTGGATGGCCGGTAAGATCTCCGGCGAAGGACGCGTGGTTTACCCAGATGGATCGGTTTACGTCGGATCATTTCGCGATGATCTCGCCAATGGAACCGGTCAGGTCACCTATCCCGATGGCAGCACGTATGAAGGCGAGTGGGTGGGCGGTGTGATTGAGGGCGTGGGGCGCGCAACCTACCCCAATGGATTGGTATACGAAGGGGAATTCCGCGACGCCCGTAATCACGGACAAGGTGTCATGACCTATCCAGACGGATATCGCTACGAGGGAGAATGGGTAAACGGGCAACGTCACGGCAAGGGGACAGCGACCTATCCCGACGGGACAGTCTATGTGGGTGAGTTCCTCCGCGGCGTACGCGAGGGGACAGGCAAGATCACCATGCCGGATGGATTCAGTTACGAGGGCGCTTGGTCAGATGGAGAAATCACCGGGCGCGGAACCGCGACGTATGCAGGCGGCGATGTCTACGAAGGCATGTTCGAGAACGGCAAACGTCAGGGCGAGGGAACAATGCGATATGCCACAGGTCAACAGGAAAGCGGGACATGGAGCGATGGCGCTCTGACCCAGCAAAACGCGGCTGCGACGGCCGAAGCTGAAAGCGAACAGAGTGAGTAAGGCCACAGGCATCGAAGCCTACCAGGGTATCTCCAACCCTTGCCAGTCGAAGAATTGTCCGGTTTGGGATGGGGATAATCCATCCAGAACGGCCAACAGGTTCGTTGCCGCCTGATCGGGCGTAACGGTTTTGTAGCCGCCGGCATATTTCTCGGTGAGGCCCGTATCGACCGTGCCGGGATGCAACGTCACACAAATCGACTTCTTATGGCTGCGGGCCAGTTCTATCGCGGCCCCATGTATCATCTGGTTCAGAGCCGCTTTGGCGGTGCGATAGCTATACCACCCGCCGAGAGCGTTATCGCCAATTGAGCCCACGCGCGCCGACAGAGCTGCGAAGCGGCATTCGCGTGCCCGAGGCAAAAGCCGGGCAGCATGCCGCAAAATCAGCGCCGGGCCCAAACAATTCAATCTGAATTGAGCTTCCAGCGCTTCGGCGGAGAGTTCGCGCAGTGCTTTCTCTGGGCCCCGACCATCGATTTCCAGCGCGCCGGTTGCAACAAAAATCAAATCAAACGGACCTTCTAGCGGTTGCAGCAGAGCATCTACAGACCGCTGAGATGTCACATCGAGCCCATGTTCGCGGCGCGACAGACCGGTCACCGCGACCTGCCGCGCGGTCAGAGCCCTGCAAAGTGCAGAACCGATGCCACCAGAGGCGCCAATAACGAGTGCGTTTTCCATGGCGATGGGAGCTAGCGGTATAGACCATCGGATCAAGTCGCATGCTATCTCCACTGCCCTTTTTTCGCCCGACGCTCGGGCATAGCATGTTTTGAAAACCTACCTGACAGAGCATCGCCTTTCAGAGCCGAACACTTTTGGACTTTTCACAGGCGGTGCTGATAGCGTATAGCCTCTGGCATGATAACGCAGACACATATGCGCTCTCCGGAAACTGGATTTTTCCTGTCGCGTCGTGCTGTTCTAGATCTCCTAAGCCGCCTCTGAGCGCGCCGATCCGGCGCCTGCGCTCAGAGGATGCAATCGGCGCCGACGTATATCGCAGCCGCTTAGGATAATTGACATGACACCCACACTCCCGCACAACCCGTCCGCCAACGGTGGAGAGAGCCCGATGAGCCAGACCTCAGATAAAAACCGCGTATTGATTTTTGACACCACCTTGCGCGACGGCGAGCAAAGCCCCGGGGCCACGATGACCCATGAAGAAAAAATCGAGATCGCGGGCCTCTTGGACGAGATGGGTGTCGATATCATTGAGGCCGGCTTTCCGATTGCCTCAGAGGGGGATTTCAAAGCCGTCAGCGAAATCGCTCAGCAGGCGCAAAACGCGACGATCTGCGGCTTGGCCCGCGCCAATTACAAGGACATCGACCGCTGCTGGGAGGCCGTGAGGAACGCGCATAGCCCGCGCATCCATACCTTTATCGGCACCTCGCCGTTACATCGTGCCATTCCCAATCTGTCGCAAGACGAGATGGCGCAGCGTATCCATGACACTGTGACCCATGCGCGTAACCTCTGCGATAACGTGCAATGGTCGCCGATGGATGCCACGCGGACCGAATGGGACTACCTGTGCCGCGTGGTGGAGATCGCGATCAAGGCCGGCGCCACAACCATCAACATCCCCGACACGGTCGGCTACACCGCCCCAACCGAAAGCGCTCAGTTGATCGAGCGTCTGATCAACGAGGTTCCGGGCGCAGATCATGTCATCTTTGCCACTCATTGTCACAACGATCTGGGCATGGCGACTGCCAATGCCTTGGCGGCTGTGGCAGGTGGGGCGCGTCAGATCGAATGTACGATCAACGGTTTGGGCGAACGCGCTGGCAACACGGCCTTGGAAGAGGTCGTTATGGCCATGAAAGTGCGCGGCGACATCATGCCGTTTCACACGCGCGTCGATGCAACCAAAATCATGCATATCAGTCGCCGCGTTGCGACCGTCTCTGGCTTCAACGTGCAGTTCAACAAGGCGATCGTGGGTAAAAATGCGTTCGCCCATGAATCCGGCATCCATCAGGATGGCATGCTCAAAAATGCAGAGACGTTTGAAATCATGCGCCCCGAAGATGTCGGTCTTTCCGAGACGAACATCGTCATGGGCAAGCATTCCGGACGCGCCGCCTTGCGATCAAAGCTCAGCGATCTTGGGATCGAATTGGCCGACAATCAACTCAACGATCTGTTTGTCCGTTTCAAGGAACTCGCAGACCGGAAAAAGGAAGTCTTCGACGACGACCTGATCGCCTTGGTCACAGCGGGCGACGATGCGGCGAATGACCGGCTTGTCCTGAGATCTTTGAGAGTGGTTTGCGGAACAGCAGGTCAGGCCGAGGCGGAGCTCTTTATGGTGATCGACGGTGAAGAAAAATCCGCCACTCGGTCAGGCGATGGCCCCGTGGACGCCACCTTCCGCGCGATCCGTGAATTGCATCCCAATACAGCGCATTTGTCCCTTTATCAGGTCCATGCTGTCACAGAAGGCACGGACGCCCAGGCGACCGTATCTGTTCGACTTGAAGAGGGTGGCAATATCGCGACCGGCCAGTCGGCGGATACCGATACGGTCGTGGCGTCCGCCCGTGCCTATATCGTTGCGCTCAACCGACTGCTCGTGCGCCGCGAAAAGCTTGGCCAGGATCAGCGCGAGATCAGCTATAAGGACGTGTCGTAAAGCGCGTGGCGCCAGTTCCAGGCATAGGGCGGCCCCTCATTGATGGGTATGTCGCATGAGAGACGCCCTGCTTCTCAACATCGTTCTGTCGCTTATCCTAACGATTTTAATCGGCTGGCTTCTCTATATTGGAAAGTCGGTCCTTCTTCCGATATTCGTTGCGCTGATTTCAGTTTATCTCATGTCGGCGGCAACGGATGGGCTGAGGCGCATCCCAATCGTGGGAAGATTGCCAGTCCTCGTTTTGCAGGTGGTCGTTCTGTTGGGCTTCACCGCGGTCGTTTTAGGCATCGGGGTTGTTTTCAGCGCGACTATTCGAGAAATATCAAGTGTTTCCGCCACCTATGAAGCCAACCTAGACCGGCTCCTCGAAGGTATCGCCGCCCACTTCAACCTCACGTCGCACGATCTTTGGGTCGAAATACAGGCAGCGACGATCGGGCAGATCGACCTTCAAAGCATGGTCATTGCGCTGTTGGGAGGGTTCACGTCGTTTGGTGGAACGATTTTCCTGATCGTCGTGTATGCGGCTTTCCTCTTCGGAGAGCGTGAGATGTTTGCACGCAAAACCGCATCTGCCTTTGCAGATGACGGGCGGGCGGACGCCATTTTATCCGTGGTCACGCGTATCAATGAGCAAGTGCGCGACTACATCACGATAAAGACGCTGATCAATGTCGTTCTAGGCCTCATGTCCTACGCGGTGCTTTGGGTTTTGGGAGCAGATTTTGCGCTCTTCTGGGCTCTGCTGATCAGCTTGCTGAACTACATTCCCTATGTCGGCTCCTATATTGGCGTGGCTTTTCCAGTGATCTTCTCGCTCGCGCAGTTTGGCGAGATCGGAAAAACCGCGCTGCTGGCGACTGTTTTGATCGCCGTGCAAATGTTTGTCGGAAACTACCTGGAACCGCGCATGATTGGGCGTCAATTGAACCTCAGCCCGTTTGTCGTGCTTGTCTCATTGTCGGTCTGGACCGCGCTCTGGGGCGTGCAGGGCGCCATTCTCGCAGTACCTCTGACGGCCATTTTGGTCATTATTCTGTCTGAGTTCGCGGCAACTCGACCGATCGCCGGCCTTTTGGCGGAAAGGGCAACACCACCGCGCGGGTGACAGCTTGGGATCGAATGAGCGCAGATCTTGTTTCATGCCTCAAAGACATCGGTCATTAAACCTTGACCTGACGCAAAGCGATGTCCATCTGCCCGAGAACGCAGCGTAAAACTTGCGTGCTGGGCGAAAGCCGCACACGATGCCGCCAGCCAAAATGCGAGAGGCAACGCGGCATTTGAGCAGAGCCGCGACCGAGCGGCACGGGAGAAGAGCCGCAAAAGCGCGGCGAGGGAGAAGCGCCGCACATCGCGGCACGGCAGGAGGAACGCGATGACATTCGCCACGCGGCAGGACGTGATTGAGATCAACAATGAGATGGAGTGGAACGCACGAGACGTACCGAGCACCATCTATCAGATGCTGAGCAAGACGGCCGGCAAATTCCCGACGCGCCCCGCGATCAGCTATCAAATTCTGTCTGGCCCAAGTGACAAAGCGGAAACACTGACCTGGGAGAAACTCCACCAACAGGTCACCCAGGCCGCGAACCTCTTCCGATCCCTCAAAATCGAAGAGACAGATGTCGTGGCCCTCGTGATGCCCAACAGTCTGGAAACGGCAATCGCGATGCTCGGGGCCATGGTCGCGGGTATCGCCAATCCGGTCAATCCTCTGCTTGAGCCCGAGCAGATCAGCGCGATCCTGCGCGAGACCAATGCAAAAGTGGTTGTCACGCTTCGACCCTTCCCGAAAACCGATGTCGCACAGAAAGTGGCAGAAGCCGTGCGGCATGCCCCAGCCGTGCACACGGTATTCGAGGTCGATCTCAACCGATATCTAACCCCACCCAAAAGCTGGATTGTGCCGCTAATCCGGCCCAAGAACGCCACCACGCATCACGCCGACCTCAAGAACTTCAATGCCGAAATGGAGAGACAGGCGAGCATGCTTTCCTTCGATGATGGCGGCGCCGACCGGGTTGCTGCCTACTTCCATACTGGCGGCACGACCGGCATGCCGAAGGTGGCTCAGCATCGGTATTCCGGCATGATCTACAATGCCTGGCTGGGCGACAGATTGCTCTTCACCGAAAAAGATTCGGTCATCTGCCCTTTACCCTTGTTTCACGTCTTTGCCTGTCATGTGATCCTGATGGCCATGTTGAAATCGGGCGCACATGTCGTGTTTCCGACGCCGGCCGGGTTTCGCGGCGACGGAGTTTTTGATAATTTCTGGAAATTGGTTGAGCGCTGGAACATCACTTTTGTGATCACTGTCCCAACAGCCACGGCTGCGTTGATGCAACGCAAGGTGGATGCCGATATATCCTCGATCAAGAATGCATTTTCAGGCTCGGCGCCGATGCCACTCGAACTTTTCCGCCGCTTTGAAGACGCAACAGGCATGACAGTGATCGAGGGCTACGGCCTGACGGAGGCAACCTGCCTTGTTTCCTGCAATCCTCCCACGGGAGCGAAAAAGGTCGGCTCTGTCGGCCTGCCTTTGCCCCATACAGACGTCAAGATCATCAAGGTCACCGAGGCCGGGCCGTTAGAGTGCAAGCCGGACGAAATCGGCGAGATCTGCATTGCAAATCCAGGTGTTTACAGTGGAAAGACGTACACGGAAGAGCAAAAAAATATCGATCTGTATCATCATGGTGACTACCTCCGCACAGGGGATCTGGGTCGCCTGGACGAGGACGGGTATCTCTGGATCACTGGTCGCGCCAAAGATCTCATCATTCGCGGTGGACATAATATTGACCCTGCCGAGATTGAAGAGGCTCTGATGGCTCATTCCGATGTCGCCATGGCCGGTGCCATCGGGCAGCCCGATGCCCGTTCTGGCGAACTACCTTGCGCCTATGTAGAGTTGGTCGAGGGCGGCAGCGTGGATAGTGATGCGTTGATGGGTCATTGCAAGACGCATGTCCATGAGCGTGCAGCGCAGCCCAAACATATTGAAATTCTGTCCGAGTTACCCAAAACGGCCGTTGGGAAAGTGTTCAAACCAGATCTGCGAAAGCGCGCGATCACGCGCGTTTTCAACGCAGAACTTGAAACAGCCAATGTTCCGGCAAGAGTAGTGGACGTGATTGATGACAAAAAACGCGGCCTTGTGGCTCAGATCGAAAAGACCGGCGAACTTGATGAGGCAAAAACGGCCGAAGTCTTGGGTCATTTCACCCGACCTTGGGAATGGGCCGAAACCTGATTGGGGCTCTGCCCCACATTGAAAACTAGAGTTTCAATGTTCCCCGGGATATTTTTTGCAAGAAGAAGCTAGTAGCCGCTCTAGGAAATCGCGAGCCCATAGCCCACGGCGCATGCCACCAGAATGCCCACAAGAAGGGCAAAGGCGATTTTGACCATTGAATAGGGTCGCTCGCCCTGCACCTTGCCGGAGCGGCCATTGACCACAAAACGATAGGTCTGCCCTCTGAACTTGTAAGCCGCGAGCCAAACCGGTAGCAAAACGTGCTTGAATGTGACGTCTTTCACGTCTGTTTCAATGCGGTTGATTTTTTGCCGGTCTCCACCGATATCAAACTTCACATCCCGCGCGATGACCCGGTCCATGATTTCGCGTGCCTCGACAAAGCCCTCGGAGAGCTCAACCTGATACCCTTCAGCGCGAAAACCGGCGATGTATTCCGGCGCATAGGGTTCCAGCTCTGAAAGATCCCAAGGTTGCAAGGCGTCGGTGTAGTGCTTTGGCAGTGTGCGCGATGCGAGAACCAGTACGTCATCAAAAAACCGCGCGACGCGCCCACGGACCGGAGTCCAGCGCACCTTCGGAACTTTCACGCGCTCGCGTTTTCCTTGCCGCATTACAGTATGTGTCTCGTAGTAAACTGTGCCGCGCGCGCCGGAATACCGAGAGGCCGTCTGTGCATCAAACGTCCAGTAAGGCACATAGATGCCCTGCATCCGCCGTCCCTTACGCGCATAATCCTGCAAACCCGACGGCGCGAACCACAAACGACCCAGCCAGTCATTCATCGCCGCGCGTGCCTTCGGTTCGTCCAGGCGGAATGGCAACAGGCCTTTGGGCTTGACGTGGCGATGCGTGCCGGTCCCGCCCACAAAAGGGGTTGCACAAAACGGGCATTCCTTGGCGTGCACGATCTCGTCAAATTCTACCTGTGCCCCGCAACTGGTGCAATTGAGCACGCGGGTTTCTTCAATCTCACTGGCTTCGAGAGCTCCGGCCAAAGCTGCCTTGAAATCAAGTTCAACAATCTTGGACTCCCAGGGCCCGCCATTCTCTAAATCGGTCACCTTGCCACAATGGTCGCAGATCAATTTGCCTTCGCTCGGCGCAAAGCGGAAATCCGCGCCACATTGATCACAGGGGAAACGATGTTCTTCGACGCTCATGACTTTTTCGCGCGGCCCGGCCCGATAACCAGACGGATGAACATGGCCCCGATTACGCACCATGCAATGAAGAAAAGCGTGTCCTGCGCCAGCACCTGCCAGCCATAGGGCGTCAGCGTACCATCAATGGATCGAATGTTGTCTCCTCCTCCGCGTGGCCTAAAGCGGATGTCATCGACTAATGAGATCCACCAGCCTTTGTAGCGGCCCCAAATGATACTCAAAGTCGCGATCGCAGCGCTTGTAACCGCACCCCATATCGCCGCTCGAAGAAACCCAATTGGTCGCTCCATCATCTTTCGCAAGGCGGGGCCGACAGTCAGCAAGGAAACAAAAAAAGCAATTGGCAACCCAACCAAAGCGGAGAGCATCAGAGTTCTTAGGCCCTGCTCCAACCGGTCGGTTAACATGTAACCTATCGGAGCGATTAAGCCGATGGAGGCCCAGCCCCAAAGGCCAGCCAAAACAACAGCCGCGAGCCATTGGCGA
>JBCCNY010000047.1:0-12370 GCA_039025595.1 Pseudomonadota bacterium
GGAGCGGGCGACCGCTGGTTTGTCGTCAATCGCCTGCGCCGGGATGAGTGCGAACGGATCGCCGTAAAGTTCCTCGGCCGCATCGCTTTCGACCAAAACACCTTGCCCTGGAAGGACTTCCATTTCCGTTCGGTTGCCAAGCAGTCCCGCCGGTACGCGCAACGGCCAAAGCCCGGGAGGGCAGCCTTCGCTGCCATCCCAGAGCCTGATCCGGCTAACCCGTTTTATGAGCTGGAGGCCTGCATCAAAGGTCAACACCCGATCGCCTTCGGCTAGAGCTTCCGCCGGGCGCCATCCCATCGTTGTTGCGATACGCGTCCCACTCACCAGACCAGAGGCAACCGGCTTGGGACGGCACGCTTTTTCGTGACTCATCTCTTCTCCGTTTAGAAATGCGGCAATGTTGTCGATCATGGATCCCCCCTGGGTTGAAACCGTGGCATGCCTTAGACAAGCCGATTTGGCGTATTTCTCTGGTCAGAATGAGGCCGGAAAAACGGCGGAAATCAGGCATTGGATTGCTTTCGTGGATAATTGCCTGTTCCAGACCGTATTGTCGGTAAAGTGGCGACAAACGGGCTAGTAACGGTAAATGTGTTGGCAAGGATTTGGGCGAAAAAACGGCTGATCAACAGAGCTGGGCGAGAGGGTGCCACCGCGATTCGCGACGGCGCCGCTCTAGAACTGATAAGCGAAGCGTTCGATGTCCTGCGAACAAGCACGCTCTACAATCTTTGCATCAGCGATGCTATACGCCTCGCGGTAGTTATGTCGTCTGTTTGACTGGTTCAGATAGGGCAAATCCAGTCGAAAACCAAGGTGGTCCCAAAGCGGCGGGCTATCTTCTTGCCAATGCTCCAATCTAATCCAAAGGCACCACCGTTCGCATCCGGATATGTCGGTGACGTAACGCGAATAGGGATCTGCGCGCAGCGCCGCGGAAACAGCTGGCTTGTTCAAGAACTCGGTAAATGAACTCTGGCGTGCCAAATTGACCAGAAGATTGTCAAAACGCTGCGACTGGGCCCAGCAATAGAAACTGAACACCCGGTCCCAGGGATTACGCACCAGGCTGAAAATAAGAGCTGCGTCTATCACTTCGTCAGAAATCAAACCGGATATGTCAGCCAAAGTAGAGTGTTTCCAAAGCCTGCCTGCCGATGCGACGCCCCTTAGACGCCGATTGCGTTTTTTCGCTTTTGGGGTGTCTCCGATCAGAATGTCATCGGCCTTCGCACGGGATTCCAGAGCGACCGCCATCGAAGTTCCCCCGGTCTTCGGGATATGAACGAAAATGAAACTGCGCCCGGGAGAAATGATCATTCAACCAAGATATCCCAAAGCGGAAGCACGGGAACAGCGCGATTGGCGGTCGGATAACACAAATGGGTCTTGCGTACTTGAGAGTAATGCATCCGGTGGTCGGAAAACCACCAGTTTTCCGTTCCGGAATTTTTGAAAATTCCGAGGCGCGATGCGAGGTTGAGGCTCAAATATGCTATTCTGACACTTTGCAATTGTTGACAAAAACCCTTAAACCGCCGTGTTGAGCGGGATCGAGGAGACGCATTTATGGGTTGGATGAAAGACGAAACTGGGCTTGGGAAAAATCCAGCAAATTTCGTATCCATGACGCCCCTGTCGCATCTGAGGCGCGCACGGCATGTATTTCCGAACCACGAAGCAATCGTCTACGGTGAGATCAGATACACGTATCAGGATTACTACGAGCGCTGTACAAGGCTTGCCTCAGCGCTTGTTAGCATCGGCGTCGAACCTGGTGACGTCGTCGCAACTTTGCTACCAAACATCCCGGCCCATGCCGAGGCGCATTTCGGTGTACCGGCATGCGGTGCCGTGCTCAACACGATCAACACGCGGCTCGAACCTGATACGATCGCCTACATCCTCGACCATGGCGAAGCGCGCGTTTTGCTGGTCGACCCTCAGTTTCTACCCGTCGCCGCACAAGCGATTGAGATCATGGAGGGCGCAGCCCCAGCGATTATCGAAGTACCGGATGACGCGGCCGGAGTTCATGCATTCGGCGACTACACTTTATACGAAGATTTCATTGCCAGCGGCGATCCCGACTTTGACTGGATCATGCCGGAGGATGAATGGGAAAGCCTGGCGCTCAATTACACGTCCGGCACGACCGGTCGCCCAAAAGGCGTGGTCTATCACCACCGGGGCGCCTACATGCTCACCATGGGCACAGCCATCACATGGCCCCTACCCCGTCACGCTCGCTATCTGACCATCGTACCGCTGTTTCATTGCAACAACTGGAACCATACCTGGACGTTACCGATGATCGGGGGCACGGTTGTCTGCTGCCGGGATATCACGGCAACCAATATCTACAACGCCATTGCAGATGAGGGTGTCACGCATTTCGGCGCCGCGCCCATTGTGCTGAACATGATCGTCAACGCCAAAGACGAAGAGCGCAGGGACTTTGACCATATCGTCAGCGTCTTTACCGCTGGGGCGCCGCCCCCTGCTGCAACATTGCGTGCGATCGAGCCGTTGGGTTTTGACGTGACGCAGGTCTACGGCCTGACCGAAACCTACGGCCACGTCACGGAATGTATGTGGCACGATCGTTGGAACGACAAACCGGAAGAAGAACGGTATGCCATCAAGGCCCGAACCGGGGTTTTGATGCCGTTTATGGAAGATATCACTGCCATGGACCCTCAAACCATGACTCAGGTACCGATGGATGGCGCAACCCAGGGCGAGGTGATGATCCGTGGGAACTCAGTGATGAAGGGATATCTCAAAAACGCAGGCGCGACCGAAGAAGCCTTTGCCGGCGGATACTTCCATTCCGGCGACATCGCGTATCAGCACGCGGATGGCTATCTCAAAATCGCGGACAGGGCGAAGGACATTATTATCTCGGGCGGTGAGAACATCAGTTCCATCGAAATTGAGGGGGCCTTGATGAAGCATCCCGCCGTCCTGCTTTGCGCGGTTGTGGCAATGCCAGATGAAAAATGGGGAGAAGTGCCCTGCGCTTTTGTCGAACTCAAGGACGGGGCCGAGACCTCTGAGGCCGAGCTTATCGCCCATTCGAAAGAGCTTTTGGCAGGCTTCAAATGCCCTAAGAAAGTCGTTTTCCAGGAATTGCCCAAAACCTCGACGGGTAAAATCCAAAAGTTTGAGCTACGAAAAGCGTTTTCCAGCGCCTGACTAAAAAAGACACCCCATGAGGCGTGTCATATGTTTGCCGTGCCGACCGGAGCCGTGCTAGCCTTATGTCATGAGGCGGTTAAGCCCGGGCAGACAGGACGGCCATGACCATGACGGCCCCCAAGACAGCGTTAAGCCAGTATGAAAAGCTGGAAGCAACAGGCGTCTGGCGGGCGAGCGCCGACGCACAGCGTCTTAACGTCTACATCGCGCTTGGCGAGGCCAGCCTGATAATCACCGACAGCGGTAATCGTCCCCTTGGCCATTGGTCTTTGGCGGCTGTCGAGCGGCGCAACCCCGGTAAACGTCCCGCTCTCTATTATCCGGCCGGAGATCCAGGTCAAACCCTTGAACTGAGCGATGAAGCCAGCACTCTGATTGACGCGCTGGAAAAACTCCGCACAGCCATCGGCCGCAAACGTCCTCATCCTGGCCGCCTTCGTCTTTTGACAGTGCTGGGCAGCTTTCTTGTCATCGGTGGTCTTCTGGCATTTTGGATGCCAAATGCCGTGCGTGAGCATGTGAGCCAGGTTTTGCCTGACATCAAGCGCGTGGAGATTGGACGAAGCCTGCGCATTCGGCTGGAACGGGTCACGGGCCCGGCTTGCGGAAGCGGAGACGGGCCAGCGGCTCTTGGGCGCGTGGTCGCCGCGCTGCCGCAAGAGGCACAACCACGCGACATCGCTATCATGCGCAACGGTGTCCGGGGCGCTCTGGCGCTGCCGGGCGGGACCGTTCTTGCAGGACGCGGATTGGTAGAGGACTTCGAAACCCCGGACGTCTTTGCAGGCTTCGTGCTTGCAGAGACGCTGCACGCTCAACGTTACGATCCCCTCGCGCAATTACTGGACCATGCCACGATGTGGGAGGCCATTCGCTTGTTGACGACGGGAGAACCGCCGCCTCGCATGCTGGATCGCTACGCAGAGACGGTATTGACCGCCAGCCGACCGATGCTGAGCACAGAAGAGCTTCTGATTGGTTTCACTCAAGCCAACCTACCGACAACGCCCTACGCCTATGCCCTGGATGTAACCGGCGAAACGACCCTGGGCTTGATCGAAGCAGATCCTTTTATCAGAACTTCTCTACCCTCTTTGCTGAGCGATGCGGATTGGATACGCCTGCAAGGGATCTGCGGCGCTTAGGGCAAGCGAGTTCAGATCACCGATCTTAACGCTGCCTTCGCCGCGAAGAACATGTTCCGATTTGTCAGTCTCGCATTCAGCAGACGCGCAGGCACGATCTGCAGCCTTACTTCAAGCTGCGCTTTGTATCTGTCTCTAACAAGAGACTGCCAGCGCACTGACTTGGCCAACCAAAACGTGGTTATTGAAATGTGCTAACGCTCCACCGGACGACGGGGCAGACTGTCGTCCCAGAATTGCGACATCTGATCTTGCCCTGAATAAGTCTGATGGGCACGCGTCAGACTAAGGCGGTCATCGTCCCAGACCGACTCGAAACCCGGTGGTACATAGACGCCATCCTTGGCCGCCAGTTGCGCCTCAACCACGTGACGCGGCGCAATTGTGACATTGGGGCCAACCGTAGCGCGCGTCGCAGTCTGCAAGACCACGTTGCTCCGTACTACCGGAGCGCTTTTCGATGAAACTGTATTCTGGCGCAGATGTTGTGACGTCGCCGAAGGCGATGATGCGTCGGCCTTTGCAGTTTCGGGCGCCTGCGCGTTCTGAGCCAGAGACGCAGATGCTGACAGAATTAATGAACAGGCAGAAGCGGCCACAAAAAAGCTCAAGCGCATGATTCACCTATAGATTGTCTGATCGTATCCTGCCGCAGAGATCAGCCCAAGTAAACACTCACCACATCATCGCGCCTCTCTCCCTGTGCCAAACATACGATCCCCGGCGTCGCCCAATCCCGGCACGATATAGCCCTTTTCATTGAGCCGCTCGTCAAGCGCTGCGGTTACAATTCCGACGTCGGGGTGGCGTTCAGTGAATCTTTGCACGCCTTCGGGCGCAGCGACCAGACACAAAAAGCGGATGTCCTGAGCGCCCGCCTCCTTGATCAGATCGACGGCGGCACTTGCGGAATTCCCTGTGGCCAACATCGGATCAACCAGAATTGTTGCTCGCGCCTCCAACTTTTCAGGCAACTTTGAATAATACTGCACTGGCTTGAGCGTCACTTCATCTCGGTAGAGCCCGACGAAACCCACGCGGGCAGACGGGATTATGTCGAGCATGCCGTCCAATAGGCCGTTGCCTGCGCGCAGGATAGACACGAAAGCCAGCTTGCGACCTGCAAGCACAGGGGCTTCCATCTGCTGAAGAGGCGTTTCAATCAATCGAGTGGTCAACGCCAGTTCTCGGGTGAT
Organism: Pseudomonadota bacterium; assembly: GCA_039025595.1. Taxonomy (GTDB): domain Bacteria; phylum Pseudomonadota; class Alphaproteobacteria; order Rhodobacterales; family Rhodobacteraceae; genus Roseovarius. The sequence goes on from JBCCNY010000047.1 coordinate 5,546, forward strand.
CTCAAAGGCCAGCAACTGGCTGATCTCACGCAGCAACTTCCTAAATTCCGAAGTGGGTGTATGCACGTCACGCATCAACGTCAATTTGTGCTGAACCAAAGGGTGGGACACAATCGTCAGCGTGTTTGTAGTCATCTTAGAAGATTCATCCTTATGGTAAGAGCGCGTTTCACGCGGTTAGTCATGCTGTCAAACGAGTGTGAATACCGAAGCAGAGCTTTCATTTGCCGTTGATGCGCATCTTTTTTCGCGCCGCAGAGATTGCGCTGTGAACGCTTCAGGCAAAAGATCACCCAGAGTCCGGATCACGATAACACCATCCAGGTTCGCCATGGTGACGTTAATCTCAGGTGACGCAAACTCAGCTATCTTTTGACGGCACCCACCACAGGGTGCCACGGGCTGAAGGCCCTCGGCAATCACCGCGACCTCGATCCGTTCTGTCTCACCCGCAGAGACCATAACGGCAAGCGCGGCCGCCTCAGCACAGATGCCTTGTGGGTAAGCCGCATTCTCCACCTTGCAGCCCGTATAGACCCGACCTGAGGCGGCGCGGATCGCAGCCCCGACTTTGAACCCTGAGTAAGGCGCGTAGGCGTTTTGGCGAACGCGCCGCGCCTCGTCTAGAAGGGTTCGTGCCATCAACATTCCTTCTTGGCTGACCTGAAAAACGGACAAGCGGTTGTCCTTGTTGTCATTTCAGATTGCGCACGATGATCTGACGATGCAAGCTGTGTCGGCGGATCAAGACTTGGAGGATGTCAGGACCGCATCGGAGAATTTTTGTTTAGCGTTAAACTACCTTGAGGGAGGCGGCATGACAGACAATCCAAAGGATACGCTGCGCCAGGCGGCGCTAGAGTATCATGCCCATCCCAAACCGGGCAAACTGGAGATACGCGCAACCAAACCTCTGGCAAATGGACGCGATCTCGCACGCGCGTATTCTCCTGGCGTTGCGGAAGCCTGTCTGGAGATCAAAAAGAACCCCGCTGAGGCAAGCAAGTACACCGCACGCGGCAATATGGTGGCTGTGGTCACAAATGGGACCGCCGTGCTTGGGTTGGGCAATATCGGCGCACTTGCGGCGAAGCCGGTGATGGAAGGCAAAGCGGTCCTGTTCAAAAAGTTCGCCAATATCGACTGTTTCGATCTGGAAGTGGATCAGCCAGATCCTGAAAAGCTAGCCGATATCGTCTGCGCGTTAGAGCCGAGTTTTGGCGCGATAAACCTTGAAGATATCAAGGCGCCAGATTGCTTCATCGTAGAGAAAATCTGCAGAGAACGCATGAACATTCCTGTCTTTCATGACGATCAGCACGGCACTGCGATCGTTGTGGGGGCGGCCGCCACGAACGCGCTCTATGTTTCAAAGAAGACGTTCGAAAGTATCAAGGTCGTCTCAACCGGCGGCGGCGCGGCCGGGATTGCGTGCCTCAATCTTTTGATAAAGCTCGGGGTCAAACGAGAAAATATATGGCTCTGCGATGTGCACGGACTGGTCTATGAGGGCCGTGAGGTGGATATGAACCCGCAAAAGGCGGCTTTTGCGCAAGAAACGGAAAAACGCACGCTCGATGACGTGATCAAAGGTGCGGATCTGTTTTTGGGGCTGTCCGGGCCAAACATCCTAAAACCCGAGCATGTTGAGAAAATGACGCGCCAGCCGATCATACTCGCGCTCGCTAATCCGGTCTCGGAGATTGACCCGCAGCTAGCGCGGGAGACGGCGCCTGATGCGATCATAGCCACCGGACGCAGCGATGTAGCCAATCAGGTCAATAACGTGCTGTGCTTTCCGTTCATTTTTCGCGGCGCACTGGATGTGGGCGCAACCACCATAAATGATGAGATGGAGATTGCCTGCGTTGAGGCAATTGCAGAGTTGGCCCGTGCTACAACCTCGGCCGAAGCGGCAGCGGCCTATCAGGGCGAGCAGCTCACCTTTGGACCGGATTACCTAATCCCAAAACCATTTGATCCGCGTCTCTCTTCGATCGTTCCCACCGCCGTTGCCCGCGCCGCAATGGCAAGCGGGGTGGCCACGCGACCGATCGACGATCTGGAGGCCTATCGGGAAAGCCTCGAGGCATCGGTTTTCAAATCTGCACTGTTGATGCGTCCTGTTTTCGAAGCCGCAGCAACGGCAGCGCGCAGGATCGTGTTCGCTGAAGGCGAAGACGAGCGCGTGTTACGCGCAGCGCAGGCAATACTGGAAGAGACGACCGAACTGCCCATCCTGATCGGACGCCCCAATGTCATCGCGGCCCGTTGTGAACGTATGGGGCTGGGAATCCGACCTGACAAGGACTTCAGTATCGTCAATCCCGAGCGCGATGATCGCTACCGCGACTACTGGGAAACCTACCATGACATCATGAAACGTCGCGGCGTGACGCCGGATCTTGCAAAGGCGATCATGCGCACCAATACGACAGCTATAGGCGCCATCATGGTTTATCGCGACGAGGCAGATTCCATGATTTGTGGTACATTCGGCGAATATCGCTGGCACCTGAACTACGTGACCCAGGTTCTGGGTGACGCCAAGCGACGCCCGCACGGCGCGCTGTCGCTGGTGATCCTCGAAGACGGGCCTTTGTTTATTGCCGACACCCATGTGCGCACGCGGCCCGAACCCGAAGAGCTGGCGGAGACGGCGATCGGGGCGGCACGGCATGTGCGCCGTTTCGGACTGCAGCCCAAAGTGGCGTTTTGCTCGCAATCACAATTCGGTAATCAAGGCAGCGATTCCGGCAAGCGCCTGCGCGCGGCGCTCGAAATTCTGGACACCCAAAACGAAAACGGCTCCTTCGATTTTTCCTATGAGGGAGAGATGAATCTGGACGCTGCACTAGACGCCGATCTGCGCGCGCGGCTTTTGCCCGACAACCGCATGGAGGGCACGGCCAATGTTTTACTCTTTGCGCATGGCGACACCGCATCAGGTGTTCGCAACATCCTAAAGATGAAGGGCGGCGGATTAGAGGTCGGCCCAATCCTGATGGGAATGGCCAATCGCGCGCATATCGTCACCCCGTCGATCACGGCGCGCGGTCTGCTCAACATGGCGGCCATCGCCGGAACACCTGTGGCAGTTTACGGCTGATCTTGTTTCAGCATGCCTGTGTGGCGTAGACAATCATCAAACGGGAGGGACATATGGGATATCAAGACGTGTACGAGGGCTGGCGCGCCAATCCCGATGCCTTCTGGATGCAGGCCGCTGAAGATATTGATTGGGTGAAAAAGCCCAGCAAAGCGCTCTTTGATGATAACGCGCCGCTTTATGAATGGTTCTGTGACGGTCGCGTCAATGGCTGCTGGAATGCCGTTGACCGACATGTAACAGCAGGCCGCGGCGATCAGGTGGCGATCATCCATGACAGCCCAATCACCGGCACGATCCATAAGATAACCTATTCCGAGCTGAAAGACCGCGTCGCGAGCCTGGCGGGCGCGCTCGCCGCGAAGGGTGTGACGAAAGGCGACCGCGCGGTGATTTACATGCCGATGGTGCCTGAAGCGCTCGAAGCCATGCTCGCCTGCGCCCGGATCGGTGCAATTCATTCGGTCGTCTTCGGCGGTTTTGCAGCCAACGAACTGGCCGTTCGGATAGATGACGCGACGCCAAAATGCATCATCGCCGCCTCCTGCGGGTTGGAGCCGGGCCGCGTGGTGCATTACAAACCGCTGCTCGATGGCGCGATTGAAATGGCCACGCATAAACCGGACTTCTGCGTTATTTTCCAGCGCGAGCAGGAAGTGGCCGCCCTGAATCCCGGTCGTGATGTGGACTGGCACGGCTTTCAGGCCGGTGTCGCCCCTGCGGAGTGTTTGCCCGTTGAGGGCAATCACCCTGCCTATATCCTGTATACATCCGGCACGACGGGGTCTCCCAAGGGAGTTGTCCGACCCACGGCAGGACATCTGGTAGCGCTCAACTGGACGATGAAGAATATCTATCTTTGCGATCCCGGCGATGTGTTCTGGGCCGCCTCTGACGTGGGCTGGGTCGTGGGGCACAGCTATATCTGCTACGCGCCGCTCATTCACGGCAACACGACCATTGTGTTTGAAGGCAAACCGGTGGGCACGCCAGACCCCGGTACATTCTGGCGCGTGATTTCTGAGCACAATGTGCGCAGCTTCTTCACCGCACCCACGGCCTTTCGCGCCATCAAGCGCGAGGATCCTAAGGGCGAGTTCCTTAAGGATTACGATCTTTCGGGACTTCGCGCGCTCTATCTCGCGGGAGAGCGGGCTGACCCGGACACGATCGAATGGGCGCAAAACATTCTCGGCGTGCCGGTCTATGATCACTGGTGGCAAACCGAGACGGGTTACACGATCGCGGGCAATCCGGCGGGGATCGAGGCGCTGCCCGTCAAGATCGGCTCCCCCACTGTCGCGATGCCGGGATATGACGTTCAGATCCTTGATGAGGCCGGGCATCAAGTTCAGCCAAACACGTTGGGCGCGATTGCGGTGAAATTGCCGCTGCCCCCTGGCACTTTGCCAACGCTTTGGAATGCTGAAGACCGGTTTGTGAAAAGCTATCTCAAAACCTTTCCAGGATACTACGAAACCGGCGACGCGGGGATGATCGATGAGGACGGATATCTCTACATCATGGCCCGCACCGACGATGTGATCAACGTGGCAGGCCACCGCCTATCCACGGGCGGCATGGAGGAGGTTCTGGCCAGTCATCCCGATGTAGCCGAATGCGCTGTGATTGGCGTCACGGACGAATTGAAGGGCCAATTGCCGGTTGGTTTTGTTTGCCTCACAAAGGGCGTGGATCGCGATCACGGCGATATCGCCAAGGAATGCGTGAAACTGGTGCGCGACAAAATCGGCCCCGTTGCGGCTTTCAAACTGACGGTTGTGGTGGACCGGCTGCCAAAGACGCGCTCTGGCAAAATCCTTCGCGGCACGATGGTCAAGATCGCAGATGCCGAGGATTTCAAAATGCCAGCCACAATCGATGATCCCGCCATTCTAGATGAAATCGGTGTTGCGTTGCGCGGTATTGGATATGCCGGTGCGTAAGATGATGGCTTGCGCGCTGGTGGTATGGTGTCAAACAAGCGGAAGCGCTATGGCTGATCAGACGAGAATAGCCGATTTCACCTCGGGCGCGACGGGTTGGCGCGTCATTACAGATCAGGTGATGGGTGGCGTGTCGGAGGGGCGTGCCGTTCTGCGTGAAGGCGCGGATCATGTCTATCTGGAATTGACCGGAACGGTGAGCACCGCCAACAACGGCGGCTTCGTCCAAGCTCGCTATGATTTAACCGAGCCCTTGCCCGAAAAAGCGCAGGCTCTGCAGTTGCGCGTGAAAGGGAACGGCCAGCGATACTTCATTCATCTTCGACAACGCGGCGCCACGAGACCTTGGCACTATTATCAGGCGCCGTTCGACGCCGGGCCGGATTGGAAGAACGTAACCCTTCCCTTCTCTGCCTTCCAGCCTTCACGAGATGGTTTGGCCGCGCAGATAAATCCGGTTGACGTTGCAAGCATCGCCTTAGTTGCGTATGGGCGCGACCACGAGGCACGCGTCGCCCTCGACTGGGTTGCATTGGAATAAAGCGGACCGAAGCGGTCGTTTTTCACTCGAATGCGCTTACAATCATCCAAGTAAATCATGGATGCATGATATTACGGCTCGCTCAGCACAGGCACTTGTCGTCATCACAGCATGTAAGATCGTCGAGCAACATGTTGTTTTCATAGTATATTTCCAGCACCGACGTATCAACACCCATGCGTCCCGCGATCGCGCGCGCCACCACGGCGAAACGTTGGCGAAATTTGTAGATAAAGCAGAAGACATGTCCCTGATGAGAGACTTCCGGACCAACAAGAAACAGCCCGGGCATTGACGTGGATTCGTCCTGCGAGGTCAGGAGCGGTATGCCATCCGGGTCGAAATCGAACCACTCGGACACGCGAGACGTGCCGGAACCAAAGCCGGTTGCGAGAATAGGCGGCCCATCGGAGAGCCATGATCGGCCATCTCCGGACAGGATATGAATGCCGTTTTTCTCGCGTTCCAGACCGACGACATCCGCATCAGGCAGCAGCGTGATCGACAGGCATTTGCGGAACGTATCGAGCCGTTGTTGGGTGTACGGCGACAGGCTGCGACTGGGGTCTTTGTCTCCGTCGAGCCAAGGCGCGCCTCGATCAAGAACTGTCACATCTTTGCCTATCTGCGCGAGGCCGATCGCAGCATCGATACCGCTCTCATAGCCACCGATGACATATACCTGTTCTCCCGGCACATCTTTCCAGCTCCGTATCGTGCCGTAATGCACGGCAAGCTCAGCACCGGGAAGGCCATCCGTTGACGGGTCGCCAAAATGCCCGCAGGCCCAGATCACAAAATCCGCAGTGAACGCGCCCCGGTTGGTTTGCACACCAAATACTTGGTCTTCAGGCTCGATTGAGAGGACCTCGATATTGCATTGCACATTGACACCGAATGCATCGGCCGCGTGTTCAAGATATTGCGCGTATCCCTGTCCTCCCGGATGCTCGCTGCGAAGCGACCAGCCCGGGGAGCTATCGTAGCTGATCGCATTTAAGTCAGTGATGCCGAACACATTGCTCGGAAAGGATGGGGTCAGCAGCCGCGTCTCGACGGGCCAGTCGCGAAAGCTCTGACCGATTTTACCGCGCTCCAGTACCCAGACGTCAGGGATCGCGAGGTCACGCAACACGCGCGCCACGCCTAGCCCGGCGGGACCTGCGCCGACAATGGCAACCCTAACATGGCTTGGAAAACCAATTTGCCCGTTCATGATCATAAGATCC
>JBCCNY010000048.1:0-12339 GCA_039025595.1 Pseudomonadota bacterium
ACAACCTTGGCCCCCAGAAAGCGCATCAGTTTGCGCCGCTCGATGGAAAACGTCTCTGCCATCGTGATGACGAGCGGATAGCCCTTGGCCGCGCAGACCATGGCGAGACCTATGCCCGTATTACCGGATGTGGCCTCGACCACCGTCTGACCGGGTTTGAGACGGCCATCGCGTTCGGCGGCTTCAATGATGTTGAGCGCCAGCCGGTCCTTGACAGAGGCGGCCGGGTTGAACGCTTCTGCTTTGACGTAGACGGTCACGTTACTCGGTGCGATCCGATTGATCCTGATGACGGGCGTGTCGCCAACGGTATCGAGTACACTGTCATAAAGTTGTCCGCGGCCCGTGGTCGTTCTGATACCCATCTTATCCTCCCATTCGGTGTCCCTTGCTGCGCGCAGCGTAATCAAGCCGCCCGGTTGCGTCGAGATCGGATTTCGGGCGCTGCGCGTAGGAAGCGCTTTGACCCGAGCGACGCGAGGTGTCATCGTCATTCTCAGTTACCTTTCAGACAGGCGGGAGCACGATGCAGCACTCATCCGATGTGACAGAAGACGAGATCGCCGCTTTTCGCCGCGACGGGGCGGTCGTGTTGCGCCAAGCCTTTTCACAAGACTGGATCGATACCTTGCGCGCCGGGATTGATGCCGATTTTGCGCAACCGACGGATAATTTTACCCGCCATACGAAAGATCCGGAGGCGCCAGGCTATTTTGAAGATTACTGGGCCTGGGACAAAATCCCGCAATTTGAGGCGTTCGTGCGCAACTCTCCCTGTGCGGGTCTCGCGGCGAAGCTTTTGAGCGCCTCTGCTGTCAATCTTGTGATGGATAACTGGTTTCTGCGCGAAGCGGGTTCCACGTCGCGTCCACCCTTTCATCAGGATCTGGCCTATTTTGATTTTGAAGGCACGATGTGCGTGCTCTGGCTGCCGCTTGAACCGGTCACGCGTGAGAATGGGATCGCGTTTGTCAGGGGCTCGCATCTCTGGGATAAGCTCTTCATGCGGGTGCGGTTTGCCGATGGGCATCCGAGCTTCGCGCCCAAGCAGGTGGCCGGCCAAACCTATCACCCCCCGCCGGATGTGAATGCCGACCCTGACGCCTTTGACCTTTTAAGTTGGGATCTGGATCTGGGCGATTGCATCTTTTTCGACATGCGAACGCTCCACGGGGGGTTGTCGTCGGTGACCCCGACGGAGACCGTCCGCCGTTTCACCCTGAGGATGACGGCGCCCGATGGGATGATCCGCTATCGCGGCGATTGGGCGAAAGGAGAGCGCGCGGAATTCGAGGCGGCGGGCTATCGCGATGGCGACCGCATCGACGGACCTTTCTTTCCACAACTCTGGCCAGGGAATGCGCCGGGTTGAGTGGGCCGCTCGCTTGTTGAGGATGCCGAATAAAACAGCGCTCGCGGAACCGCGTCATGGTGACGCCACGTGGTGCTCTTCAGAGTGCTTGTCAGTTTCCGGCCTCGCGCCTAGTGTGGCGCGCGATTCAGTATATCAGGGGCCAACGTCCCTGCGTCGGAGAGGACGAGCGAAATGAGACTTGAGTTTCTTCATGGGACCGAAACGGGGACTGCGGAAATCGTGTGCGAAGATCTGGACGCGGCTGTCTCGGGTTCGGTTGAGACATCAATTCAGTCTCTGGAAGATGTCGATCCCGCATCGCTTGAAGCGGACCCGCTTTACATCATCGTCTGCTCGACTTTCGGCAGTGGTGAGTTACCGTCCACAGCGGAGCCGTTTTTTGACAAACTGAACGCCACCAAACCGGATCTGAGCCATGTACGTTTCGCGATGTTCGGCTTGGGAGATCGAACCTTTGGCGAGACGTTCAACCAAGGCTCCGAGAAGATGATGGAGGCACTGATTGCCTGCAAGGCGCAACTGGTCGGTGAACGCGGGATCGCAGACGCGTCCTCTGCCGATATGCCTGAAGAAGTCGCGGTGCCCTGGTTGGAAGAGATCCTGCAAAAAGCGGCCGCGCAGGCCTGACGCATCCAGGACTTGACGTAACGATAGGCTAGGTAAAGCCCGCATCAGATGCTATCGCGTCCTGGAAATCATTAGGGACGGAGGATGGCATGGCAGCTGACGAAAAAGAGGCCGCTCGGATCGGTCGCGCGACATTTGATTTCACTGGCGCGCATATTCTGGTTTTCGGCGGCACAAGCGGCATCAATCTTGGGATCGCTGAAGGCTTTGCCAGAGCCGGTGGCACTGTTTCGGTGGTCGGGCGAAAGCTCGAGAAAGCAGAAGCCGCAGCGGCAGGTTTGGCCAAACTGTCCCCCTCGGATGCTGGCGCGCGCGCCTACACGGCCGATGTACGAGATCTCGAGGCGGTTGAGGCGGTCTATGCCCGTCATGCCGAAGAGGTTGGAGCTATTGACGTTCTGGTGTCCGGCGCGGCGGGGAACTTCCCCGCGCTTGCCAATTCCATGAGCGCCAATGGGTTCAAGGCCGTGGTGGATATCGATCTTCTAGGCAGCTTTCATGTGCTGAAGACCGGCTATGAGCATCTGCGCCGGCGCGGTGCCAGCGTGATCAATATCTCTGCCCCGCAAGCCGAGATTGCCATGGCGCTGCAATCGCATGTCTGCGCGGCCAAGGCCGGGGTCGACATGCTGACCAAAACCCTGGCCATCGAATGGGGCGGCAAGGGCGTGCGCGTCAACTCGGTCATCCCGGGACCGATTGACGGGACCGAAGGTATGGCACGATTGGCGCCCACCGAGAAGATCCGCCAAGCCGTGATCAATTCGGTGCCGATGGCGCGGATGGGCACGCCCGACGATGTGGCACAGGCTTGTCTGTTTCTGGCGTCCGATGCCGGTCGTTATGTGTCTGGCGCGATACTACCGGCGGATGGCGGATGGCTCGCCGCCGGGGCTCGATTGAATTTCTAGGCGCCGCGGGTCGCGACGAAATCGCCGTTTCCTCGCCCGGCAATCGACGCTACACCGGAGCAAAGTTTCACGGTGCGTTCAGGGGGCGTCATGACGAAAACCGGGATCATGATTTGCGGCCATGGCAGCCGTTCCAAGTCAGCCGAGGAAGAGTTTGGTCTCTTGGCCAAAGGCTTGCGCGCGCGTTTGCCGGATGTACCGGTGGAATACGGGTTTCTGGAATATTCGGCGCCTAACATTCATATGGGACTCGATGCGCTGCGTGATGCAGATGTGGATGAGATCGTGGCAGTTCCAGGCATGCTTTTCGCCGCGACGCATGCCAAAAATGATATCCCCTCGGTTCTGACCACATATGGCGAGAAACATGCTGGGCTCACTATGCGCTATGGCCGCGAGCTTGGATTGCATCCACAGATGATTGCTGCCTTCGAGGCGCGTATTCTCGAGGCGCTTGGAAAAACTCATGTCCATGAGGGCGAGCTATACGACACGATGCTCATTGTCGTGGGGCGGGGCACCTCCGATACGATGGCCAATGCCGAGGCTGCGCGGCTGACGCGGATCGTGACGGAAAATCTGGGGTTTGGGTGGTCGGAGACGGTTTATTCCGGGGTGACCTTTCCCTCTGTCGGCCGGGGCCTCGAAATGGCGCTGCGACTGGGGTACAAGCGGGTGGTGGTTGCGCCCTATTTTCTGTTTTCAGGGCGTTTGATCGACCGTGTTTATCGATATGTCGACCGTGTGGCCCAAACCTCGCCTGACGTCGAGTTTCTGAAGGCGCACTACCTGTCTGATCAGGATCACGTCATTGATACGTTCCTTGCGCGGATCGAGGAAACCCGTGCGGGACAGATCGACGAGAGCGTCGATTTGATGGCGTCTTTCAGAGAACGTTTGTCGCGCGGCGAGGTCGATGTGCATCACCATCATGCGGAGTATCGCGATCCTTTGGATGATGAGGCCGGGGATGCGCACGATCATGATCATGATCATGACCATAATCACGATCACGGACATCACCACCACCACCACCACCATCATCATGGCGTTTACAAACATATCGCCCATCCAAACGGTCCGCGCACGATGATCGACCAGGGGGTCTGCTGTTGCTTTATGAGCCAGTTCCCGCAGGAGGTGATCGATGAGGAACGCAGGTCGCGCGAACCTTTTTAGGCAGCCATTTTTTGTTCAAAAAATGAACCGGAAAATCTGAATTTTCCGGGCGCCCTTCAGGCGTTGCGCCACGTGCCGGGTGCGAGGCCCTGAATGGTCCATTCGCCCACGCGCCAACGGATCAATCGCAGCGTGGGATGACCCACATGGGCTGTCATGCGCCTTACTTGTCGGTTGCGTCCTTCCGAAAGCGTGATTTCCAGCCAACAATCGGGCACCGATTTTCGGAAGCGAATGGGTGGATCTCGATCCCAAAGGTCGGGACGGGCGATCGGGCGCACCTGAGCGGGACGGGTTGGGCCATCCTTCAACGTGACTCCTTCACGCAAGCCGGTCAAAGCCACGTCATCAGGTTCTCCTTCAATCTGCACAAAGTAGGTCTTGCTTGTCGCAAAACGTGGACTTGCGATCCGGTTTTGCAGCTTCCCATTATCTGTGAGCACCAGTAACCCTTCGCTATCGCGGTCCAGTCGTCCCGCAGGATAGACGCCGGGCAGATCGATAAAGTCGGAGAGCGTCGGCCTCGCCGAGCCGGTATTTCCCGTATCGGTGAATTGCGACAGCACGCCATAGGGTTTGTTGAATAGGATTAGACGCGTCATGGCCCGATTACGTCATGGCCTGATCTTCAAGAATTGCCCTCGGAAAAGCGGGCCGCGTCGGCAGCGGCCCGTCGGATGGCGTTCGATTTGTGCACTGTTTCCATATATTCCGATTGCGGGTCGCTATCGTAGACGATGCCGCCGCCGGCTTGAATATAGAGGCTGCCCTCCTTCACGACGGCCGTGCGCAGGGCAATACAGACATCCATATCGCCGCCCGCGCTGAAGTACCCGACACCACCGCCGTAAACACCGCGCTTTTCCGGCTCTAACTCGTCGATGATCTCCATCGCGCGCACCTTTGGCGCGCCAGACACGGTTCCCGCAGGAAGACCGGCCAGAAGGGCGGATAGAGCATCCTGGTCGTCCGATAGCTGCCCCACCACGTTCGACACGATATGCATCACATGGCTGTAGCGTTCGATGATGAACTGCTCAGTGGGGTGTACGGTGCCCGTCTTGGCCACGCGTCCCACATCGTTGCGCCCGAGATCCAGCAGCATCAGATGTTCGGCCAGTTCCTTCTGATCGGCCAGCAGATCGGCCTCATAGGCGCGATCCTCTTCGGGTGTCTGCCCGCGCGGACGGGTTCCCGCGATCGGTCGGATGGTCACTTCGCCCTGCATCACGCGGACGAGTATTTCCGGGCTCGCACCCACCACCTGAAACCCACCAAAGTCGAAGTAGAACATAAAGGGCGACGGGTTCGTTCGTCGCAAAGACCGATAAAGTGAAAAAGGCGGGCGCGAGAAGGGCTGTTGCCACCGTTGCGAGGGCACGACCTGAAAAATGTCACCGGCCTTGATGTACTCCTTGGCGCGCAGCACCGCGTCGCGATAGGCCTCTGGCGTGAAATTCGAGACCGGTTCTCCATCCTCTTGCGCCTCGCCCAGATCTCGGGCTTGCTGTGGCAAAGCCCGATCGATATCGCGGACCGCATCCATCACGCGCTCACCGGCCTGAGCATAGGCAGCGCGGGCATTCTGCCCCTCGCTCACCCAGACCGGGGCCACCACGATCACCTCGCCTTTGACCCCGTCGAGCACCGCGATCACCGAAGGTCGCAACATGACCGCATCCGGCAGACCGAGCGGGTCAGGATTGACATCGGGCAGATGCTCGACAAGCCGGATCATGTCGTATCCCAGATACCCGAACAGCCCGGCGCTCGCGGCGGGCAGATCATCGGGCAGGGCAATCCTGCTCTCGGCAATCAGGGCGCGGAGGCTGTCCAGCGGCTCGCCACTCTGCGGTTCAAAAGCCGTCGGATCGTAGCGCGCCTGACGGTTGAGGCGGCTTGTCTCGCCATGGCATTGCCATATCAGATCCGGTTTCATCCCGACGATGGAATAGCGTCCGCGCACTTCGCCGCCGGTCACGGATTCGAGGATGAACGCGTCGCGCGCTGCGCCTGTCAGTTTCAGCATCAAAGACACCGGCGTATCGAGATCTGCCGCCAGACGCGTATACACGACCTGGTTCTGCCCGGCATCATAACCGCGGGCGAACTCCTCAAAGCCTGGCGTGAGTTTCAAGCGACGTCTCCGTTCCAAACCAGGCTACTGAAAATTTGAATGCACCGCGTTAAGCGCGCCGTCGTCAAGGCGCAGCTCGGCGCGGGAGCGGATATCGCTCACAAGTGTCACCAGCAGGTCCTGGGCAAATCCGGCCGCTGCCTGATTCTGCACGATCGTTTCGATTTCTGCGAGCTCGCTATCCTCGGGATCGGGCACTTGAACGGCGTTCAGCCGCAACAGGAAAACCTGGCCGCCACCCTCGATAACGCGAACTTCGCCCTCCTCCATCTCGAAGACAACCTCTATAAAGCTGGCCGGCGCATCGGCGACAAAGCCGCGCCGCGTGATCTCTTCGGTCCCCGCAACCGTGAGTTCCACATCCTCAAAGCTCTCTCCGGCGCGCAAACGTTCGGCCAATGGTGCGGCGCGCTCTGCCAGCAATTGCTCGACCTGGCTGGCGCGCCAATCGCCCTCCACAGCGCCGCGCACCTCGTCCAGGGAGCGCAATTCGGGATCAAGCTCCGCATCGAGCCTCATGGCAAAGATGCCGCCATCTTCAAGCGTTTCGACTTCGGGAAAATCTGTGCTCGACAGCTCTGCTGCCCGGATGCGGAAATCCTCATAGGCGGCAATCTGGTCGGTCACACCCGGATGCCAGACGATTTCTCCCAGTTCCATGTCGGTCTCGCTGGCCAGTTCTTCGAGCGCTGCACCGCCAGCCAGAAGGTCGTCCACCGTTTCGACCATCGCATCGATCACACGACGGGCGCGGTCGGCGGCCAGAATGTCACGCAGAAAAGGTTGCGCCTCTTCAAATGTTGTCTCCTGAGCGGCAAGTTCTGCGTTGATCCGGAAGAGCGCCGGACCAAGGGTCGTTTCAATCGGGCCCACAACGGACCCGACATCGCCCGCAAAGACCTGCTCTGCACCGTCGCCCAGATCGTCCCGTGTGACATCGCCGAGATCGATATCTACCAATTCGAGACCGCGTTCGGCCACGATGTTCTCGAATGTCTGATCGCCTGCCGTGATCTGTGTCAGCGCTTCGGATGCGGCATCAATGCTGGGCATGACCAGCCTTTCGACCAACCGGCGTTCTGGCTGCCGAAACTCGTCGCGGCGCTCCTCATAGGCGGTGCGCAGCGTATCCTCCGGGACGTCGACGCTATCGAGTATCGCGGCTGGTGTGATCCAGGCATAGGTGATGGCTTTGGCCGCCGGACGCGTATAGCGGTCGGCATTCTCAGACTGGAATCGCGCCAGATCGGTCTCACTCGCGACAGGGATACCCACCGTCAGGTCACGTTCGCCGAGCATCGCCCACTCAATACTTCGCCGCTCGCCCAGATATGTGCGCATGGCGTCGGTATAGGAGGCGGGCAGGGTGACGCCGGCCAGAACGCTAGCCTGAAGGAAAGAGCGGGCGGTTTCGAGGCGCATGTCGTTTTCGAATTCGCGCTCTGTCATGCCGACGCGGTCCAGCGCGAAGCGATAGGCCTCGCGATCGAACTCGCCGTCTATTCCAGTGAACTGACGGATGCCAATAATTTGCTCGGCCAGATTGGCATCGCCGATCGAGAGGCCCATTTCGATCGTTTCATGATCAAGCGCTGTCTGGTTGACAAGCTGAGCCAATACCCTGTCCTGAATACCGAGAGCGCGCGCCTGGGCGAAACTGATACGTTCGCCGCGTGCCGCTTCTTCGGCCCGAATTTCGTTTTGCAGGGCGTTGAAGTAGTTGGTCACGCGGATTTCGGCATCGCCCACACTGCCCACAGTGCGAAGCGATCCCTGAAGGCTTGTGACACCAAATCCGGCCAGACCGAGGATCAGAAGAACAAGCAATATCCAGACGAAGGGTTTTGAATAGCTTTTGGACGACATGCGGGTCTCTCTCCGGTCCTTCTGCGGTCAATTCGTCATGTGTTAGGCTAATCCAGCCTTTGGGTGTCTAAGCTGAGACCGGAGCCTCGGCAAGAGGCCAACGCAGCGCTGACAGACGTGTGAAAAGTATCTCGATTTCCGAACGGTTCACATTGGCAAAGGCCACGCGACATTCACTGGCGCCCTGTGCATCTTCTTCCGGTCGGAACATCGTGCCCGGTAGCAGCAGGATACCTGCCTCCGCCACAAGGCGCCGGGCCAGTTCATCAGACGGCATTGCAAAAGGATGACGTAGATAGGCAAAATAGGCCCCACAGCCCAGGACCGCCCAACCCTGCGCAGACAGAGCACCGAAATAATCATGGATAGCGGCGCGCCGGTCGAGGATTTCTGCCCGTTCGCCCGCGAGCCAATGGCGAAGGTGCTGCATGCCCCACAAGGCCGCAATCTGTCCGAGCTGGTTGGGACAGATCGCCACCGTATCGAGGAATTTCTCTGCCTCAGCCAAGAGCGTTTCACTGGCAACCACAGCGCCCACCCGGTGGCCGGTCAGGCGATAGGCTTTTGAAAAAGAATAAAGATGGATAAGCGTGCGCGGCCAGTCCGGATCATCGAAAAGCGCATGGGGCCGTTCAGATCGGGCGTCGAAATCACGATAGGTTTCGTCGATCATCAACCGGATGCCGCGATCTTGTGCCAATTTGTAGAGCGCGCCGACGAGCTCAGCAGGATATTCCACGCCGCCGGGATTGTTGGGGGAGACCAGAACCAACGCGCGGGTTCGCTCTGTGATCAGTTTGGTTGCGGCATCCGGGTCGGGCAAAAGACCCGCACTCGTGGGCAGTGGCACCGCGCGGACGCCGCACATATCAAGCCACATCTTGTGATTAAAGTACCACGGCGTGGGCAGGATGACCTCATCCCCTTCGGTGCAGATCGCCGTGATCGCGGCGCTGAAGGCCTGATTACATCCTGACGTGATGGCCACCTGACCGGGCGCGATTGGTCCGCCATAGGCATCAGACCATTGCGAAGCGACCTGTTCCCTCAGAGCGGGCAAGCCAAGCACGGGTCCGTAGAGATGCGCCTCGGGCCGGTCCATCGCAGCCTGGGCAATCACCTCGCGCAAGTCCTCGGGCGGTGCCTCTACGGGTGCGGCCTGCGAGACGTTGATCAACGGGCGGTCCGGTGGAAATTGCACGCCGTCCAGCCAACGCCGTGCTTCCATGACAGGCGGCGGGAAGGTGGATTGGGCTCGGGATAGATGAGGTTTGGATGACATAGCAGGGCTTTCAGTGACCGCGATAGGGCTCGACATATTGCAGCGCCAGATCCCAGGGAAAGAATATCCATGTGTCCTGGCTGACCTCCGTTACGAAGGTCTGAACCAGCCCGCGCCCCATGGGTTTGGCGTAAATTGTCGCGACATGCGCGCGGGGCAGCAGGTCGCGCACCACTTCCAGTGTACGCCCCGTATCGACCAAGTCATCGACGATCAGCACACCTTCTCCATCGCCGACCAGATCGGGGTCCGGGGCTTTGAGAACCACGGGCGCGCTCTGCGTCTGGTGATCGTACGATTTAATGCTGATCGTATCGACGGCACGAATGTCGAGCTCTCGCGCCACGATCATCGCCGGGGCCATACCGCCGCGCGTGATCGCCACAACCGCGCGCCAGCCCTCTGTCGGCCCCTCATCCTGAAGCCGCCACGCCAGCGCGCGCGCATCACGGTGCAACTGATCCCAGCTGACGTGAAATCCTTTTTCATGGGGCAGGCGATCTTTCATCGTTCGATCCTCTCAACTGCGACCGAGTAAGAGCCGCAGACCAAGGCCGCCGAGGATTATTGCGGTGATCCTGTCCAGAACCGGCTTCATCCCCAGATAGGTCGCTCGCGCGGGCGGGGAGGCCAGTGTTGCGGCGAGAAGCGCGTAGACAAACAACTCAACAACGAAATGGTTAAATATAATGAACACCTTATCGCCCATCCCCAAACCGGCGGGAAAGATGACGACAAGCACCGAGGCGGCGAAAAGAACGGACTTTGGATTGCCCAGATTGACCAGCACACCGCTCCAGAACGCGCGGGTCCCGGATGGGGCGTGATCATCGAGCGGCTCGCGCGCGGTCTGCCACATCCTCCATGCCAGCCACAAAAGATAAAGCGCGCCCGCTGTTTTGAGAACAATAAACACCGCGGGAAACAGTCGGAACACCATGTCGAGACCCCAGAGCGCAGCGGCGGTCCAGCCCGCAGCCACAACCGCCAATCCGCACCCGGTCATCAGCCCGGCACGAAACCCGCCGGTAGCCGCTTGCTTGATGGCAAAAACCAACGCCGGTCCAGGCGTGGCCATCGCAGCGAGCAAGGTGGCATTAAACAAAAGGAGCTGCGCAGGTTCCATCCCGCGAGCTTAACCTTTTTCGATGTCTGGCGCATCCACGGCTTTCATACCCACGATGTGATAGCCTGAATCGACGTGAAGGTTTTCACCGGTGACCCCACTGCCAAGATCCGACAGCAGATAGAGCGCGGATTTACCGACATCATCCGTTGTTACA
The DNA here is from genome assembly GCA_039025595.1 of Pseudomonadota bacterium. Classification (GTDB taxonomy): domain Bacteria; phylum Pseudomonadota; class Alphaproteobacteria; order Rhodobacterales; family Rhodobacteraceae; genus Roseovarius. The sequence continues at coordinate 10,661 of JBCCNY010000048.1, forward strand.
TTGCGACGCAGCGGGGAATTATATTCGTTCCATTTCAGGATATAGCGGAAATCGCCGATGCCCGAGGCCGCCAGCGTTTTGATCGGACCCGCACTGATCGCGTTGACGCGGATCCCGTCCTTGCCCAGATCCTCTGCCAGATATTTCACAGACGCTTCCAAAGCGGCCTTGGCCACGCCCATCACATTGTAATGCGGCATGACCTGCTCTGCGCCGTAATAGGTCAATGTAAGCATCGCACCGCCGGACGACATCAGTTTCTCCGCCTGACTTGCGACCGCGGTGAAGGAATAAACCGAGATATCCATGGTCATCATGAAATTGTCACGACTGGTATCTATATAACGGCCACGCAGTTCATTCTTGTCGGAAAACCCAATCGCATGAACGAGAAAGTCAAGCGTATCCCAGCGGTCTTTGAGCGATGCGAAAAGCGCAGCAACGCTATCGGCATCACCAACGTCGCAGGGCAATACGATGTCAGAGCCAAGCTGACGGGCCAGAGGGTCAACGCGCTTCAGCAGCGCCTCGCCCTGATAGGAAAACGCCAGTTCTGCACCGGCCTCCGCGCAGGCTTTCGCAATACCCCAAGCGATGGACTTTTCATTCGCAAGACCCATGATTAGCCCGCGTTTGCCTGCCATCAGTTGATTTGACATAGAGTGTCCCTGGATCATTCAGCGCGAATGGCACCGGTTTAGGCGATCGGTCGGAGGGCTTCAAGGCTTGGCACGACCTCGTTTGAGCGTCCGTGATGTCTTGCGTTGCGCCCTTGCCTACAGCCTGTTCAACCGGTAGTTCGCGCAGAAACCGGGTATGAACGGAGGACATAACAGTGGAGGTTGGAGACGAAACGCGCGACCCGGCTGTGTCGGGGCCAGAACGGACCGGGATTTTCGCGGGTGACGATCCTTTTGTCATCGCAAAACGCTGGCTGGCAGACGCCGAGGACAGCGAAATCAACGATCCCAATGCCGTTGCTCTGGCGACGGTCGATTCGACCGGCTTGCCCAACGTACGGATGGTTTTGCTGAAGGATATCGCGAAAGACAGTTTCTGGTTCTATACGAATTATGAAAGCGCCAAAGGGCGCGAGTTGGAAGCGAACAGTCAGGCCGCGATGGTGTTTCACTGGAAAAGCTTGCAGCGGCAACTGCGTCTTCGAGGTCAGGTGACACGCGAAGACGGAGCCGAAGCCGATGCATATTACGCAAGTCGCGGGTTGCAAAGTCGCCTGGGCGCGTGGGCGTCACAGCAATCGCGTCCGCTGAAGTCGCGCGCCGCGCTCGTGGCAGAGGTCGCGAAGGTAACCGTGACAAAAGGTCCAAACCCGTCGCGACCGCCGCATTGGGGGGGCTTTCGGATTGTGCCCAACGAGATTGAGTTTTGGGCAGATGGTGCGCATAGGTTACACGATCGTTTTGTCTGGCGTCGGCTAAATGCAGAAAATCATTGGGAAATCCAAAGACTTAACCCCTAGTTGTGCGCAACTTGAATGGTTAAATATCTGATCGGAATGGATTTTCAGATTCGCGCGTCGTACAAAGCAAATAACAGGTGATTTGTGAGGCCAGTTGGCCAGACTAAGGTGGGATAGTGACGGACGAGGAAGATAAGCCGCGAGAGGTGGTGGGACGGGTGAAATGGTTTGATCCCGTTAAGGGATTTGGGTTCGTGGT
>JBCCNY010000049.1:0-12280 GCA_039025595.1 Pseudomonadota bacterium
CCCTACCGCATCCAAGTTGAAGACCGCGAAACCGCCTTTCAACTGGTCTTTTTCAATGGCCGCGAGGACTACCTCACACGCGTGCTGCCAAGCGGGTCCAGGCGCGTTGTGTCTGGCAAGACCGAACTTTTCGACGGGGTAGCGCAGATGGTGCATCCCGACCACATTCTGGCACCTGAAGACGCCAGCAGCGTCCCCGATTTTGAGCCGGTTTATCCGCTTACAGCAGGTGTGACGCAGAAGGTGATGGCACGCGCTGTCTCTGGCGCGTTGAAACGCCGCCCCGATTTGCCGGAATGGATTGATCCGGCACAATGCGAAAAGGCGGGTTGGCCCAGCTGGGACCTGGCACTGGACATGGCGCATGCGCCAGAAACGTCAGGCGATCTGTCTCCGAATACACCCGCGCGCGAACGATTGGCCTATGATGAATTCATGGCGCATCAGCTGACCCTGGCGCTCGCCCGGGCGCATCTCAGGCAATCGCATGGGCGTTCCACGACAGGCACCGGCGCGCGGCAGGCAAAAGTGGTTGCCGCATTGCCCTACAAACCAACAGCGGCGCAGTCCCGGGCGCTTGCCGAGATCGCCGACGATATGGCCGCACCTCACCGGATGAACAGGCTTTTGCAAGGCGATGTCGGTGCGGGAAAGACGTTTGTGGCATTCATGGCCCTTCTGATTGCTGTTGAGGCCGTCGGGCAGGGGGTGCTGATGGCGCCGACCGAAATTCTCGCCCGTCAGCATCTGCAAGGGTTGCAACCCCTCGCCGAAAGTGCGGGCGTCGTGCTGGAAATCCTGACAGGGCGCGACAAGGGATCGGAACGGCAGGCCAAGCTCGCAGCCCTCGCGCGAGGCGATATCCAGATCCTCGTCGGCACGCATGCGGTGTTTCAGGCCGAAGTGGTGTTTTCCGATCTTCGGCTTGCCGTTGTCGACGAGCAGCACCGATTTGGTGTGCGCCAGCGGCTGCAACTGGGTCAAAAGGGTCGTGCGGTCGACGTCTTGGTCATGACCGCCACGCCGATCCCACGTTCGCTCGCCCTCGCGCAATATGGCGATATGGAAGTCAGCGTGCTGGATGAAAAACCACCTGGGCGGAAACCGGTGACCACGGCGCTGATCAATATGGACCGCATGGATGAGGTGATCGATAAGCTGCGCCGCGCGGTCGAGGACGGGCGTCAGGCCTACTGGGTCTGTCCGCTGGTGGAAGAGAGCGAACGGGTTGATTTGTCGAGCGCTGAGGAGCGGTTCAAAAGGCTGCGTGCTGCCTTGGGCGAGGGAAAGGTTGGGCTGGTTCATGGTCAAATGCCCCCGGATCAGAAAGATGCAGCGATGGCAGCGTTTCAGGCTGGGCAAACCGGTGTCTTGGTGGCCACGACAGTGATCGAAGTGGGCGTCGATGTGCCAAATGCCTCGATCATGGTGATCGAACGCGCGGATTATTTCGGGCTTGCTCAATTGCATCAATTGCGTGGCCGGGTCGGGCGCGGCGCGGCGCAATCCACATGTCTGTTGATGTATCAATCGCCATTGTCGGAGTCCGCGCAAAAACGGCTGGAGACCCTGCGCGACACCGAGGATGGATTTCGCGTGGCAGAGGTTGATCTGGAAATGCGCGGGGTTGGTGACCTGATCGGGACGGCTCAATCGGGTCTGCCACGCTTTCGCATCGGAGATTTGGAACGCCAGCCGGGTTTGATGGCCACGGCACAATCTGATGCGCGTAAGCTATTGGCCGATGATCCGTCCTTACACTCTGCAAGAGGCGAGGCTGCCCGCTTGCTGCTCTGGCTTATGGGGCAGGACGAGGCGATCCGCCTGATCAGCGTCGGCTAGACCTTGTTTTCCTAGCTCAGAAGCTCGCTTTGTTTGAATTTCTCTTTTAGTTCACAAATGTTCTTAAAAAGTTCTTTACTTAGTGGCTGAAAAATGAGAACAAAGCATTAACACCGGAGCAGCTTAGAAGGGAGATATCGGATGTTGATGCAAGTGAAGGCCATTGCCAGCCGCTCTCGCGATACGCTTGTGACGGACTTTCTGGGTGTTGCCGCCTTGATCGTGATGTTGCTGGGCGGATTGTACCTTCCCGGCTTGATGTAACGTCGCTTAACACACGTTTCTGCCTGCGGATTTCCGTTTGTCGCCCGTCGCGCCGCCTGTTCCCAAAGGTGCGACCGTCCCATCGTCCACGGGGTTTTTTGCCTCTTCCCCGTCCCGGCGACACCCTGCCGGAATTCGCTTACCTACCGCCGCCGCGTTTATCGCGCGCGGCGGTTTTTTATGCGCTGGCGCGTACTTTGGACAGCGCGTCCACAGCGGCATCCAGTGTAAGAAGGATCGATGCGTGGCGGTTGGTAAATGGATGTGCGGCACGCAAAACCTCTAGCCCGTCGAACGGCGCTTTTGGTGCAGGGCCGTCAGTTTGCAACATGGCACGCAGCTCATCGCGCGCCGCGACCACGTCGTCAGCGATACAACCGACAATAGCATGCGCGACAACACTCGCGGCCGCTTGGCCCAACGCGCAAGCTTTTACATTCGCCGCATAATCCACGATGCGTCCCGCATCCGTCGCAATATCGACGCAAACAGTTGAGCCGCAAAGCGGCGCTCGTACCGTTGCGGTACCATCGGGGGCCTCCAGACGGCGCGGATGGGGCAGCTCCGAAGCCAGCGCAAGAATACGCGTCGAATATAGATTGATGAGGTCGCTATCGCCGTTCATATCGCTTGTGTCCTCGCCATGCTCCATACATAGAGGAGCCTTGCAAAGCTGCAAAAGGTTTTCCTCATGTCTTTCGATCCTGCGACATTACGGTTCAACGATCAGGGTCTGATATCGGCGATCGCTCAGGATGCCGAAACAGGCGATGTCCTGATGCTGGCCTGGATGAACGAGGCCGCAGTGCTGCGCACACTTGAAACCGGGCGCGTCACCTATTGGAGCCGGTCGCGCCAGGAGTTCTGGGTCAAGGGGGCGACGTCGGGACATGTCCAGGACCTGGTTGAAATGCGAATCGATTGCGACCGCGATTGTCTATTGCTCCTGGTAAATCAAACAGGAGCCGCGTGTCACACCGGGCGGCGCAGCTGCTTTTACACAGCTCTGCGCGAGGGACAGGAAACCGAAATCCTTACGCCTATGTCTGATTAACGGGGACCAAATTGAGCCATTGGCGGATGTCATCCGGAGCAACGCCGTCTTTTCGATAGGTCGCAATGGCTCTGGCGTCATCGCGTTTCGCCAACCGTTTGCCCGCTGCGTCTCGGATCAGACGATGATGATGGTATATTGGTGAGGAAAACCCCAGAAGTCTTTGAAGTAAAACGTGGATTTGAGTGGCAGGGAATAAATCCTGCCCCCGGACCACGTGGCTCACGCCCTGATCGGCATCATCGCAGACGATAGCCAGATGGTAGGACGCCCCCATGCCGGTTCGGGCCAACACGACATCCCCAACATTCTCAACCATTTGCGAGGGAAAGACTTGCCCGCTCTCCCCGTTGGGGCCCGCGCCGGTCTCGATGAAATGCAGCGGTGCCTCCAGACAAGCCAGGGCGCGTTGCATATTCAAACGCAGCGTGCCCGAAGGAAGCGGACCATCGGGCGGCTCGTCTGGTCGGCAAGTCCCGGGATAAATGAGCCCGTCCGGGCCGTGGAGCGGTACGCCCTCCTGGGGCGCCGAAAGAGCGGCCCGAATATCGGCACGGCTGCATCCACAAGGATAGAGCAGTCCGCGATCCCACAAGTGCTGCAAAGCGTTCCGGTAGCGAGGCAGACGTTCTGATTGGCGCCAGATCGGCCCGCCCCAGGTGAGGCCAAGCCAATGCAGGTCTGTTTCTATCTGGTCTGCCCAATTTGATCTCGATCGGCTTACATCCAGATCATCGAGGCGTAGATGAAACGCGCCGCCGCAGGCGCGCGCCATGTCATGGGCTGTCAGAGCGGAAAAGGCGTGACCGAGGTGTAGTGGACCTGTTGGTGACGGGGCAAATCGAGTGACGAAAGTCACGTTTTTTGGATGATATAGACGTTGGACTTCAAGTCGCGACCAGGCAAATGCGGGCCGTGTTCCTTGAACAAAAGACGCGCGCGATCCGTGTCCAGCCACTTATTCAAGGCACCTTCATAGGCCGGGTCTTCCAGTGCATGGTCATTAAAGCTCAGGCTGAGATAGCCGCCACCCCGCAGCGCTTCCATCACCATGTGCAGTGTCTCGGGCGGCGCGGCACCCGTACTGATCACCCCGATACAAGCGATAGCGACATACATATTGACTGGGATCGGCGCAGGATCCGCCACGTCCACCAGATCGAGCGCTCGGTAAACCTGTTTCGATCGCGCGCCTTCAAGCATTTCCTCGCTTGGATCGAGACCATCGAGTGTTTTGAACCCCACGGCGCGCAAGGCAAGGCCTGACAACCCAGTGCCGCAGCCATAATCCAGCACCGTTGTTGTCAAAGGAATATGGGTGGCCATCGCCTCGGCGACACGGCGGGGAGTGACATAACCGTTATCACCTACTTCTGCGTCATAGGAGGCCGCCCAATCATCATAGAAGTCGCGCAGATCTTCAGGCGAGGTATGGCCATAGGCGGAGTCCAGAAATTTACGCGTCATGCATTGAGCAAATCACACCGTTTCCGGTGCGTCCAGTCTCGACAGAATAGTCTCTGACCGGGCGAGCCAGTCCTGCCAGACATGCTTTGCCCGGTCGGTATAGGCTTGATAGCGGTCGCGCCGGCCTCTGCGTCCGGATTTCAGACCGGTTACAGGTTGAAACAGCCCGAAATTGACATTCATCGGTTGGAACGTCTTTGCGTCGGCGCCGCCCGTAATATGGTGGACCAGCGCGCCCATGGCGCTGTCGGGCGGTGCTGGGGGCAGGGGACGCCCCAAAATCTCTGCCGCCGCCAACCGGCCCGCCAAAAGCCCCATCGCGGCTGATTCCACATATCCCTCAACCCCGGTGATTTGCCCGGCAAAACGGATATTGGGCTGCGTTCGCAAGCGCATCTGATTATCGAGCAGGGTGGGCGCGTTGAGAAACGTGTTGCGATGAATGCCGCCCAAACGCGCAAAGGCTGCCTGTTTCAACCCAGGAATCATCCGAAGTACAGAAGCTTGTGCGCCATACTTCATCTTGGTTTGAAACCCGACGAGATTGTAAAGCGTCCCAAGTGCATTGTCGCGGCGAAGTTGAACGACCGCATGGGGCTTTGAGTTCGGCGCATGCGGATTGGTCAGGCCAACCGGCTTCATCGGACCGTAGCGCAGCGTTTCCCGTCCGCGTTCGGCCATCACCTCTATGGGCAGGCAGCCATCGAAATACCCGGCTGTTTCACCCTCGTGAAATTCGGTTTTCTCAGCGGCCAGTAGCGCATCAATGAACGCCTCATATTCGTCACGGCTGAGCGGACAGTTGATGTAGGCCGTGCGCTCTTCTTCTGTCTCTCCTTTGTCATAGCGCGATTGCCGCCAGGCGCGCGTCATATCGATCGTATCGGCATGCACAATGGGCGCGATCGCATCGAAAAAGGCGAGCCGATCCTCGCCGGTCTGCTGCGCGATCGCGGCTCCAAGCGCAGGCGAGGTGAGCGGTCCTGTGGCAAAGATCCATTGTCCCTCAGAGGGTAGATCAGAGACTTCTTGGCCCTTGATCTTAATCAGAGGATGCGCTCTCAGCCGGGCCGTCACATCTTTTGCGAACGCTTCGCGATCCACGGCCAGTGCGCCGCCTGCTGGCAAACGATGGCGGTCCGCCATGTCCATGATCAGACCATTTGCGGCGCGCATTTCCCAGTGCAGTAACCCCACGGCATTCTGTTCATGATCATCGGACCTGAAGGAATTAGAGCACACCATCTCCGCCAGATCGCCCGTTTGGTGGGCAAAGGTTGCAACCTCGGGCCTCATTTCGTGGAGCACAACCGGCACTCCAAGTCGGGCGGCCTGCCAGGCGGCTTCGGATCCGGCCATGCCGCCGCCCACAATGTTCAAAGTCTCTGTCATGGCAAATGATCTATACGCCGTTCCCCCAACTTCAAAGGAAGAAAACGACCCATAACGTGCTAGGCCTGGCTACGGTTGAGAGATTGCAGTGTGGTTACTGCCGCCAATCCGGCGGGCGCTTTTCGAGAAAGGCCGCAATGCCCTCCTCGGTATCACGATAAAGCATGTTATCGACCATAACATCGCCCGTAAATGTGTAAGCGTCATCAAGACCCAGTTCGAGCTGTCGGTAAAAAGCCTGTTTGCCAATCTTCACAACAGAACCAAGTTTCTCCGCGATCGTAACCGCCATACCGAGCGCGGCATCCGATAGATCAGCTTCGGGCACAACACGGTTGATAAGACCAAGCTTTTCCGCCTCGGTTGCATCGATAAAACGGCCTGTGGTCAACATCTCAAACGCGGCTTTTCGGGGAATATTACGGCTGAGAGCCACCATTGGGGTTGAACAGAAAAGACCAATGTTAACACCGTTTACACCGAAACGCGTCCCTTCAGCGGCCAAGGCAAGATCGCAGGACGCGACAAGCTGACATCCGGCCGCCGTTGCGATCCCGTGGGGGGCCGCTATTACCGGTTGCGGCAAATCCCGGATCGCGGTCATCACGCTCGCACATCGGCGAAACAGATCGGCAAAATAGGCCTTGCCGCCATCCTCGGCCTGACGGCCCGCAGTCATCTCACGCAGGTCGTGCCCTGCGCAAAAGGCCTTGCCAGCACCGGACAGCGTAACGGCCCGGATCGCATTGTCCTGAGCAAGATCGGCAAACGTGTCGCGCAGCGCGGCCAGCATGTCATCGGACAGCGCGTTCAGGTTTGATGGGCTGTTCATTGTCAAGCGCGCGACCGCGCCTTCGTCTTCGCGGATTAAGATTGCCATCTTGTCTCTCCCCTCCTGCTGTGTTCCCTCATAAAGCGGAGACCAGCGGGAGGGAAGCGTCGTGCTGCAAATGGACAAAACAGAACTGGCTGTGTTTCTCGACGAGGTGTTTCCACAAGTGGAAGGCGCTTTTACGATCGAGCATCTTGGCGAAGATGCCCTTCATGTGCGCCTTAATGTAAAAGAGCATCACTTAAGACCTGGTGGCACGGTGTCGGGCCCGTCCATCTTCGCCCTGGCGGATTGCGCGGTCTACATGGCGGTGCTGGCGCGGATCGGGCGCGAGGCGCTGGCGGTTACGACGAGCGCCTCAATGGACTTCATGCGCAAACCGGCGGCGGGCGGGGATCTGATTGCCCAATGCCGGATCCTGAAACTGGGTCGGGTCCTCGCAGTTGGTGATGTGCTTATCTATTCAGACGGCGATGACCGCCCGGTCGCTCGGGCCAGCATGACCTATTCTATTCCGCCGAAATGATCCGGCACGCGCCAAACAAGGCCCTGCCAATGCTCAAAGAAGGACGGTACTGATATGCTGAAGTCCAGATCCGGCGCACGGAGCAATCCGAGCCGCGCCATGACAGCTTGGGAGGCCAGATTATCCGGTGCGGTAAAGGCCAGAATATCCTTTAGAGCGAAGGTGGATTGGGCCTGTATCAGCACCGCATGCGCCGCCTCTGTTGCAAGGCCAAAGCCCCAGAATCGGCTGTGTAGACGCCAGCCAATCTCGTTATGCGTCCCAAGCGGATGGTCTGGATCGTCGCGATACATAACGCCCACGTAACCCACGAAGGCCGGGCCCATGAAAACCGCAAGTCGCCCGTATCCTTGATGCTGCCAGGCTTCAAGAATGCTGTCGAGCCGCGCTTTGGACATCTCGGTCGACATGGTTGTCCCGTAATCGCGCATCGCGTTCGGGTCCGCGTGAAGCGCTGCAAAGTTCTCAAGATCCTCGACAACAAAGGGTCGCAGAGTCAGTCGTTCGGTCGTCAGCATATCCCTAGCTTACACAATGGCACGCGAAAAAAAGGGCCGGGATTGCCCCGGCCCAGGTCAAAGAGGTCCGTCTCAGGGACGCTACGGCCTCCAGAACCATTTGTGAGCTTCGGTATGTGCCTCACGCGGAGTCATGCCGATATCGTTGAGCATGCGCGGATCAAGATCGGCTAGATGATTGCGCGAGCGACGGCGATGGACCCATACCGCGCAGACCCACGCAATTCGGACAGCCACACGCGAGACGGCGGGCAAAGAGGAGCGCGCGCTGAGCTGGGCCAGCGCCGCGCGGTGTGACATGGTCGAACCGGGCATAGCGGGATCCTTTCAAGATCAATTTGTATTGATACAATCAATTGATTGCGCTAATAATGTACCAATATAAAACTCAAGACGCGAGAGAAACATTGTGACCGATACAATATGGCTACCAGATCTCAGCGATTCTGTCAGATCAAAGTATATTGTATTGATACAATCAATTCGTGATGCTGTCCGTTCAGGCAAGTTGAGCGCCGGGTCTAAATTACCGCCGGTCCGGGAACTGGCCTGGGACCTCGGGATCACGCCGGGCACAGTGGCGCGAGCCTATAAGATGGCGGCAGAAGAGGGGCTGGTTGAGACGACCGTTGGGCGTGGCACATTCGTCAGTGGAACATTTGCACCGCCCCAACAGGATGCGGAAATCGCAGCGGCCCCGCTCATCCCGCATGAACCGGATGGGACAATCGATTTTCGCGGCGTCCATGTGCCGGATGTCGGTCAGGACGAGGCCATCCGAGCGATTATGGGGGATTTGTCGCGAGGCGGCGGACATGACTACCTCGACTACCCCACTGACAGCACCGATTACGCGGCGCGCGTCGCTGTCGCGCATTGGATTGGGAACGAACGCGCCGGCCGTATACGCGCCGAGGACGTTGTTCTGGGGCTGGGTGCGCAAAAGTCGTGCATTTCTGCGCTCCAGGCTGTTTTGCATGGCGCCACGCCGATCATTCTGACCGAATCCCTCTGCTATCCGGGCGTGCGGCACGCTGCACGCCTCTTGCGCGCCCGTCTGATCGGTGTGGAGATGGATGATCAGGGTCTCCGGCCCGATCGGCTTGAAGAGGTCTTGCGGCAACATGGCGGGCAGGTGCTTTTGACTTCGGCGGAAACACACAGCCCGACGACGACCTGCACGAGCCCGGAACGCCGACAGCAGATCGCGCTGCTTGCTAGAAAATACCAGCTTCAAATCATCGAAGACGATTGCCACACTATCACGCGACCTGAATTTCCCGCCTACAGGGCGCTCTGTCCCGAGCGGGCCTGGTTTATTTCTTCTTTGAGCAAAACCGTGTCGGCCTCTTTGCGCTTTGGCTATTCGATCGCGCCGGAGGGGCAGGGGTTGCATGCCCGGCAGGTAGCCCAATCCACCTACTACGGATTGCCGCAGATCACGGTGGATATTGGCGCGGCACTTTTGCGGTCGGGTGGGGCGGAACAATTTCGCCGCGCGGTGCAAGAGCGTGTAGCGAAACGTGTGCAACTGGCGGTCAACCGGTTGGGACAATGGGAGATAAACTGGCGCGTGGATGCGCCATTTTTGTGGTTGAAGCTGCCACAGGGCTGGCGCGGCTCAACCTTTGCCCGGGCCTGCGAGACCAAGGGGATACGTGTAAAACCCGCCGACGAATTCGCTCTGGCGGATGGGCAGGCGCCAAATGCGGTGCGCCTGAGCCTCGATAGCAATCTTGGGGTTGGAGACTTCGAACTGGCTTTGCAAACGATGTCCGGCCTTTTGTCTGCGCCGCCGCTGAATGTTGATATTTGAGCGACTCGAGAACGATTAATACTGGGGTAAAATAATACCTATATTCTTATACATTGTTTTCATTATGTTTTTTGCAGAATTAGCAGATTGACCTGTGCCAAACATCGCGTATAACCACGCCAAATTGCTAGTCGCTTGGCGTAAAGCGGTGACCAACAAACTTTGACTGAAATAACATCGGGTAGACCGAGATATGAAAACCTATTCTGCGACTCCCGCGGAAATCGACAAGAAGTGGGTGGTAATTGATGCCGAAGGCGTCGTTCTGGGCCGTCTTGCCTCGATTATCGCGATGCGTCTGCGCGGCAAGCACAAGCCGAGCTTTACACCCAGCCAGGACATGGGCGACAATGTCATCGTCATCAACGCTGAAAAGGTGCAGGTCACAGGCAACAAACGTGACAAGCCCAATTACTGGCACACCGGTTATCCGGGCGGGATCAAATCGCGTACCACGGGCCAGATCCTCGAAGGCGCGCATCCGGAACGGGTGGTGATGCAAGCGGTCAAGCGCATGCTGCCCTCCAACCGTCTCGCTCGCAAGCAGATGACCAATTTGCGCGTGTACGCCGGTCAGGCGCATCCGCACGAGGCGCAGAGCCCCGAAGTTCTGGATGTGAAATCAATGAACAAGAAAAACACACGGGTGTCCTGACGATGGCTGAAGAAATCAAATCTCTACAAGAGCTTGAAGCAGTGGCCGAGGGCAGTGACACACCTGTTGTTGAAACACAGGTTACTCCCCCACGTGAGCCGGTGCGCGACGAACTGGGTCGGTCATATGCAACAGGCAAGCGCAAGGATGCCGTGGCGCGTGTTTGGATCAAGCCCGGATCAGGCAAGGTTAGCGTGAATGGTAAGCAGATGAACATCTACTTTGCGCGGCCGGTGCTTCAGATGATCCTGCGCCAGCCTTTCAGCGTGGCCGGGGTCGAAGATCAGTTCGATGTGATGGCCACGGTCAAAGGTGGTGGCCTGTCGGGTCAGGCCGGTGCTGTGAAGCATGGTATTTCCAAGGCACTGCAGCTTTACGATCCCAGCTTACGCGCATCGCTGAAGGCGGCCGGTTTCCTGACCCGCGACAGCCGCGTGGTGGAGCGCAAGAAATACGGCAAGCGCAAAGCGCGCCGCAGCTTCCAGTTCTCAAAGCGTTAAAACTCTATCTGACGTTGCATATCGCAAGTCCCTGGAAAAGCGCGGTTCTGACCGCGCTTTTTTCTTTTGAATGGGCTGGCCGATTGCTTGTGTGCATTAATGCCTGGACGAAATCGTACTGAGAAATATCAGTTTTCTTCCAAGGAAATGATGCTGTCGATGAGGCGATGAGGCGATGAGGCGATGAGGCGATGGGGCGATGAGGGAACGCTATTTGAACAAAGTGGTACTCAAAGATGGAGAGATCATTCTGTTCCACCCTCCGGATGCCAAAAAGCCAGTCTAGCACATGCGAGGAATGCGCGATGTACATGGCCAGAAGATAACTGATGTTCAGGAAAGAACCGGCGAGACTGAGCTCGAAGAAGCAAAACGAGTTGCCCTAGACAAATACGGCGACTTGCGTTCGCGAGCTAGGGGACAAAGAACCTGCTAAATAGCTGAGCTTCGAAGATCTTTATGTGGTTTGGTAGGCTGACAAACGACAGAAACCGTAAGCCAATCACGTTGCCAAATGCCGTTGTGGCGTTTCTTTGCGCGTTATTTGCTATGAGAAACACGCCCAAGGCCACTGGTTGCCATAGGTTCAGGTCTGTGGAATCTGAAAACCAGTCTCAGCCATTTGTTCAAGGTGACTGGACATTGCGTATGACATACTGAGCGGCGGCGCATGAAGAAGAATGCAAACGCCACCCAAAGTGTACTCTACAACCTTTGAAGAAAAGTATGGCTGCCGTGGCGACCAAAACGCGTATCGGCTAGCCGGGTGATTGCGATTACGGTTGCGGGTCTGCATGCGTTGCTGGTCGGGTCAAAGTGTTGACGTTAGTGGAGGCGCGGTAAAGCCGTCGTTGAAGTCGAGCAGATGAGTGTCCGCTTGGCAGACCTTCTTGTCATCGAATACTTGACGTTCAGGGTCTGCTTTCGGACTGAGCCGACGCCTGTCCTTCTGTTTCGTTGCTTCAGTCCGAGACCAACTACTCTGCCGTGTTATGGCGCCGATTCGAACCGGAGCGAGCACCAAATCAAAAAATACAGAAGTGAAAGCAAATGCTTGGCGCTATGACCAAGGTCTGCAACTGGATTTGACAACTCGCTGACTTCAGGCACTTTCTTTCACATTAGATCACTCGCGATGTCGTCAGCGAGTCGCAGGCGGCTCATGTCCTCCGCCGATCAAAAACGCGCCGTCAAGAACGCGCCAAACGTTCTTTCTTCACCAGCATTCAATGAAGCACCTGTCAATGCACCGCCAGAAAACCGCCCTATCGTATAGTCTTCGTCGAATAGGTTTTTCACATATCCTACGAGCTGTATGCCGTTGGCAAATTCGTAAGAAGCCTGCAAGTTTGCGAGCCAATAGCTCTCATTTTTGAGCGCTTGAGTGTTGGCCGGATCGGAGAATGAGCTGCCG
>JBCCNY010000050.1:0-12136 GCA_039025595.1 Pseudomonadota bacterium
AGGGGCCGCCCCGATCCACCGGTCAATCATGGCAGGGGACACGGAGACAGGCGTTTGTATCATGCAGATGGAAGAAGGACTGGACACGGGCCCCGTGCTTTTGCGCCGCGCCACGCCGATTGAGGCGGAAGAAACAACCGGCCAGCTCCACGACCGGTTGGCCGGGATGGGTGCGATGGCCGCCGTGGATGCGCTCGCTGATCTTGATAACTTGGTACCTCAGCCACAGGCAAACGACGGCGTGACCTATGCCGCGAAGATTGACAAAACCGAGGCGCGTGTGGACTGGACAGGCACCGCCGTTGATATTGATCGCCAGATCAGAGGGCTGTCGCCGGTCCCCGGAGCCTGGTCGATTCACAACGACCAGCGCATCAAATGGCTTGGTTCACGTCTCGTCGACGGGTCGGGTCAGCCCGGAGACGTGCTCGACGACAATCTGACGGTGGCCTGTGGTTTCGGTGCGTTACGGATCACGCGCGCGCAACGTGCGGGGCGGGGGGTACAAGAGGCGGGCGACTTTCTTCGCGGAAACCCAATCACCAAGGGAGATCGGTTGTGATCCAGTCTTGCCTACGCGCAAGATGACGCACACATTGGCGGTGAACCCGATGGAGACGCATCCTTGTTTTTGCAATTATTCGGCACAGTCGTGATAGCGGGTATTGTTGGTTACGTCAGTGAGCGCAGCGGTTTCACGCGCAACGGGATCATCCCATCTATCATTATCTGTGTCGGCGGCGCTTTCGTGTTTTTCTTCGTGAGCATCATGTTCAACATAGGCTTCGGCAGCCGGGGTTTGGACGCGATCCTGGCCTCAGTGGGCGCCTTGATCATTGTACCCACGCATTGGCGAAAGGGCGGACGCCGATGAGCTTTCTCACGCTCGTTCTTGTTGGGGCCATTGCCGGATACTTGGCCACCCGCGCGCTCAAAGTTGAGGCATCGCCGCTCGTGACGGTGGCTATCGGGGTCGCCGGCGCGCTGTTGGGCGGTTTTCTGCTGCAAATCGCACTGGGAATTCTTGGATTTCTCGGTGGCGTCATCGGCGCGTTGATTGGTGCGGTGCTGTTGATCTGGCTCTATCAGAGGGTTCAGACCAAAAAGTAGGCGTCTATCTATGTGGGCTCGTTTTGAAAGGAGCCATGCCGGCTCGTGCCAGCTCATCGGCGCGCTCGTTTTCGGGGTGCCCGGCATGACCTTTGACCCATTGCCAGCTCACCTGATGCCGCTCCGCGGCGTCGTCGAGGCGCTGCCAAAGCTCCGCGTTTTTCACCGGTTTCCTGGCGGCGGTCTTCCATCCATTGCGTTTCCAACTGTGGATCCACTGAGTAACGCCATTTTTAACATACGTACTGTCGGTCACGACCGTAATTGTTGAAGTGCGCGCGAGGGTTTCAAGGGCTGTGATTGCGGCCAGTAATTCCATTCGGTTGTTGGTTGTTTCCGCTTCGCCGCCTTGCAATTCGCGCTGCTTTATCACGGTGCTGCCATCTCGTGCCTGCAACAAGACCCCCCAGCCCCCCGGACCTGGATTGCCCGAACAGGCGCCATCTGTGTACGCCACCAAATCAGCCATGGGCGAGGATTATAACCCAAGGAGCCATGACGCCATCCAGACCCTCGGTTTCCCCGGTCTCCGCATCGACCGGTGTCATCCCCGTCGCGCGCAACAAAGTGTTCAATTCTTCTTGGGTGACGTAGGTGTATCGCCGACCAAGCGGATCTCGCTTTTCGCCTGACCCTGTTTTCATGCCGATGTGAAACCATCCACCGGGTTTGAGCGCCTGGGCCAGCGCTGCGAGATGGCGCGGAAGATCCTCTCGGGGGGCATGTAAAAGGCTGAAATGTGCCCAGATCCCATCATAGAGCTCGGTTCCATCGATATCATCAAATGTCGCAAGTTGCGCGGTTACGCCGGGCATTTTGGCAACCATATCGACCATTTCCTGCGTGGCATCGATCGCGGTTACGCGCAGACCTTCGGTCGCCATGCGCACTGCTGCCCAGCCTGGACCACATCCCAGATCCAAAGCGTGCCCACCGCGTGGCAAGCGAGAGATAAAATCAGTAAGTGCAGGAAGCTGGTCCAGACCCTCCGTCATCCCAAGATAGCGCTCTGCCTCGTTTCCATAAACGCGCAGGGTCTCTGAATCAGCGGTCACAGAAACACTCCTATCGCCAAGCAGATTAAAACACCGGCCGTGATCAAAATGCGCAAACGCATCCACCAAATCGGCGCCGCATCATTGTTCCAAAAAAACCAGTCCAGCATTAAAATACCGGCAAACCCAAAGATCATGAGGATACCAGCCTGTTCAGCGCCGCCGCCATTGGTAAAAAAAACCCAAAGCGCCGGCACGACCGACAGCACATAGCCGGAGGCGGCCTGACCCGGTTCAAGATGCGCCGAGAAACCCCATAAAACACCTGACATGAAACCGAGAATGATCGCGCCGTAGTGAAGCCCGAGATAAGGCCCGATAAACCTTGGTCCGACAAGGCTTGTCGTCCATAGAGCGAGATCGGGAGACAGCACAGTCGCGGCGCTCCACATGAAAGGCAAGAGCCCGGCAAGTGATAGAAAAAGTGGTGTTCGCGGGATCTGGGTCAAAAGCATAGTGGTTCAAAAAAGAGCACGTACAATCATCTCTCTGGTTTTCGGTTTAGAGGTGCAGGTTGCTGCATTCAAGTGCCATGAAAAAAGGCGCCGCAATATGCAGCGCCTTTTCAAAAACAGGATCTCAACCTATTTCCCGGCTGCCATCGCTTCTTGCCGCACATCCAGATCTTCTCTGGGTGGGCGACCGATCACGTCGCGCAGATCCTCGAGTTCAATAAAGTTGTCTGCCTGTCGCCGTAGATCATCCGATATCATTGGAGGTTGGCTTCGGATGGTAGAGACCACGGACACTCGCACGCCCTGACGCTGAAGGCTTTCGACCAACGGACGAAAATCGCCATCACCTGAGAACAGCACGATATGATCAATCCGTGGTGCCAGTTCCATGGCATCAACCGTGAGTTCGATATCCATGTTGCCTTTGACCTTTCGGCGCCCTTGACTGTCCGTGTATTCCTTTGCCGGTTTAGTAACCATCGTGAACCCGTTATAGTTCAACCAGTCTACCAGTGGGCGGATTGGGGAATACTCATCGTTTTCAAGTAACGCCGTATAGTAGAAGGCCCGCAACATTTTACCCCGCCGCATAAACTCAGCGCGCAGAAGCTTGTAGTCGATATCGAACCCTAGAGATTTCGCGGCCGCATAAAGATTGGAGCCGTCGATGAACAGCGCAAGCCGTTCGTCTTTGTAAAACATAAAATGTCCTTCCAAATACAATTTCAGACTGCCGCTGTTTGGTTTGAGAGTGGATTTTTCACACGACAATCTGGCATCCAAACTTATTGGTTTAGTTTCTCTCGCGCAAGTGTTTACCTAAGGGTTAATGAAAGGGTGTGCTTTTGTACTCTCACGACATTCTCATTGCGCTCGGGGCTAACGCGCCCTTGAATGGCCAGCAACCGGAAGTGACATTAAATCAGGCAATTGAGCGTCTTTCGAAGACCAAGGTTGAAGTTGTATCGCTCAGTCGATTTTATCGCACGCCCGCCTTTCCCCTCAGGTCTGGTCCCGATTTTGTGAATGCGGCGGCGAGGCTCCGGTATGATAAAACGCCTGTTCAGTTGCTTGAGTTGCTGCATGCGGTCGAGGCAGAGTTCGGGCGCGAGCGCGTTATTCGCTGGGGACAGCGGACACTTGATCTGGACCTGATCGCAACTGGCGACAGCGTTTTGCCCAATCGCGAAGTGTATGAGTCTTGGCGCGCGCTGCCACCCGCGCAGCAGTTACAACAGACGCCCGATGAGATCATTTTGCCTCATCCAAGAATGCAGGAGAGAGCCTTCGTTTTAGTGCCGCTCTGCGATATCGCGCCCGATTGGTGCCATCCGGTTCTAAAGCGAAGCATTCGGGAAATGCTGCTCGAGCTACCCGAGGCGGAACGTGCCGCAATTCGACCGATCTAAGGCGGGTTTCTTCGCTTGCGCATAGGCAGCATTGAGAGTATCTAGCGGGCTTCAAACACGGCTAAACCCTATCTCTGGAGGATACATGGCCCGTATCACGACCGAGGACTGCGTTGACAAGGTGCCCAACCGTTTCGATCTGGTTATGCTTGCCGCGCACCGCGCCCGCGAGATTTCAACCGGTTCACCGGTCTCGGTGGATCGAGACAATGACAAAAACCCGGTTGTCGCGCTGCGCGAAATTGCTGAAGAAACGCAACCTGCCGACGATCTTCGCGAGCGTTTGATCGCGTCCAATCAAACCCAGATCGAAGTTGATGAGCCCGAAGAGGATTCTATGGCCCTCCTGATGGGTGATGAGTCCGAAAAGCCGGCCGAAGATGACATGTCCGAGGAAAAGCTGCTCCGCGCGCTGATGGAAGCGCAAGGTCAGGGATAGGCTCATCCGTTGGTGTGTTTGCCTGCGTCGGTTTCCGCAGAAAGATGTCTTGGAGTGAACGGCTAGAAAACCGGCACGGCGCGTCTGTCGGGGGGGCGTTCCATGATTGCTGCTGACACACTTATCGAACTGGTGCGCGCCTACAACCCTCGCACAAATGAAACGCTGTTGCGTGACGCCTTTGTTTTCGGCCGGCAAATGCACGACGGCCAGTTCCGGCATTCCGGCGAGCCTTATTTCACACATCCGGTGGCGGTGGCCGCAATCTTGAGCGAGCAGAGATTGGACGATGCTACAATCGTCACAGCGCTGTTGCATGATACGGTTGAAGATACACGGGCCTCTTATGATGAGCTTCGCGACAGGTTCGGCGTTGAGATTGCTGATCTGGTTGATGGCGTCACGAAGCTGACCAACCTGCAGCTGTCGAGTACCGAGACGCAGCAGGCAGAGAATTTCCGAAAACTCTTCATGGCCATGTCGAAGGACATGCGCGTAATCCTCGTGAAACTGGCTGACCGTTTGCACAACATGCGCACCATCCGTGCGATGAAACCGGAAAAGCAGCTCAAGAAAGCGCGGGAAACAATGGACATCTTCGCACCACTCGCCTCAAGGATCGGTATGCAAGGTGTGCGCGAAGAGCTTGAAGATCTGGCGTTTCGCGTGATCAACCCCGAGGCGCGCGCCTCTATCATGCGTCGTTTCATCACCCTGCAACGGGAAGCGGGCGACGTCATCGAGCGGATCACGCATGACATGCAGCATGAGCTTGATGAAGCGGGTGTAGAAGCCGAGATTTTCGGGCGGGCAAAGAAACCCTATTCGATCTGGCGGAAGATGCAGGAAAAGAAGATGGCGTTTTCACGCCTGAGCGACATCTACGGGTTTCGGATCATTACGGATACGAAAGAGGATTGCTACCGGACATTGGGGGTCATTCACGATCGATGGCGCGCCGTTCCCGGTCGGTTTAAGGATTACATCAGCCAACCAAAATCAAACGGGTATCGGTCGCTCCATACGACGGTTTCGGGACGCGACGGCAAGCTGGTCGAAGTCCAGATGCGCACGCGGGAAATGCACGAAGTTGCCGAAACCGGCGTGGCGGCGCATTGGTCTTATCGCGACGGTGTACCGTCTGAAAACCCGTTCGCTGGCGATCCGGCGTTGTGGATTTCAAGGCTGTCGGAACAATTTGACTCCGAGGAAGACCATGACGAATTCCTTGAGGCCGTGAAGCTTGAAATGTACTCCGATCAGGTCTTTTGTTTCACGCCTAAAGGGGATGTTGTGAAACTGCCGCGGGGGGCAACGCCTATCGACTTTGCCTATGCAATACACACCCGGATCGGTAGTGCCTGTGTTGGCGCGAAGGTGGATGGGATGCGTGTGCCGCTTTGGACACGGGTCAAGAACGGCCAGTCGGTGGAGATCATAACTGCGGATGGTCAGCAGCCGCAGACCACCTGGCTCGACATTGCAACAACGGGCAAAGCACGCACGGCGATCCGCCGGGCCTTGCGGGAAATCGACCGTGACCGGTTTGTAAGGCTGGGGCGTGAACTGGCGCGCGCAGCGTTCGAACATCACGGTAAAAAACCAACGGATAAAGCACTGGAGCGCGCGGCGAAAACCCTCAGGATAAAGAACCGAACTGAATTGCTGGCGCAGTTGGGCAGCGCTGAACTGACAGCGCAACAAGTGCTGGACGCGATCTATCCCGATCTGTCTCCGGTCGAGAATACCGAAATTGACTGGGAAAGAGCCGTGATCGGCTTGGCGCCGGATCAGCACTTTCAACGGGCGCCCTGCTGTCAACCACTGCCGGGAGAGCGCATCGTTGGTATTACGTACCGCGGTCGGGGAGTTGTGGTGCACGCGATTGATTGCGCCTCGTTGCAAGACCTCGAAGATCAGCCAGAGCGCTGGCTCGACTTGCGCTGGCATGACGGAACCCATCCCGCGGTTTACGTGGCCACCCTGAACGTCACGATTGGCAACGATGCCGGTGTCCTCGGGCGTATTTGCACATTGATCGGAGAGCAGAACGCCAATATCTCCAATCTTGCCTTTGTTGATCGTAAACCGGATTTTTTTCGGCTATTGGTCGATGTCGAATTGCGCGATGCGGAGCATTTGCACGGGCTAATCTCGGTGTTGGATGCGGAAAGCGATGTTGCGGCCGTGGAGCGGCATCGCGAACCTGAACCCGCCAAGGTTGGCACGCCAGAGCCCCATCCAGCCTAGGAGCCGCCCCGCTTGGTTTTTAAACGTCGTGATAGATTGCCCTGGTGGAAAGCGACGTGGCAATTCCTTTGGCCAAAAGGGGGGTGGGCGCGGGCTTTTTACTATGTGCGTCACCGCGTTCGTCGATTGCCCGATCCGCCACATCGCATCGCACGAGGTATTTTCGCAGGCGTTTTTGTGAGCTTCTCGCCGCTATTTGGGTTCCATTTTTTCTATGCGGCCCTGATTGCATGGCTGATGCGCGGCAACATCGTGGCCTCTTTGTTGTCCACGTTCTTTGGCAATCCACTGACCTTTGTGCCGATCGCTGCGGTTTCACTTGAGACCGGATATTGGCTGCTTGGCATGCGCAATATGCCAGATTTCGAGGAACACGGCACGTTGGGCAGTAAATTCGTGGCGGCGTGGCAAGACCTGAAGAACAATGTCGAAGCTCTTTTCACCGAGGCGACGGCGGATTGGACGGATCTCCGTATCTTTTTCGATGAGGTGTATTTCCCTTACTTTGTGGGCGGAATCATACCGGGCATTTTAGCGGGACTTGCAGCCTATTATGTCTCATTGCCAGTCATCGAAGCTTATCAAAACCGCCGCAAGGGGCGGATCAAAGCCAAGATCGAAGCGTTCAGGGAAAAAGCGGCAGCGAAATCTGCGGCAAAGTCTGCGGCGAAGTCTGCTTCCAAAGGAAATGCGACGAAGAAAGCTGACCTACCCGGAAATCCGCGCTAGATCTCATTGGAACATGTAGTCATAAGGAGGGTCGCTCGATGACCGACCAAGAGATATTGCGCCTTGGCGTCAACATCGACCACGTCGCGACGGTCCGCAATGCCCGAGGCGGTGAAACACCTGACCCGGTGCGCGCGGCCAAATTGGCGGAAGACGCGGGCGCGGACGGCATAACCGCGCATTTGCGCGAAGACCGCCGTCATATCTCTGATGGGGATATTGAGGCGCTAGTCGAGGCGCTCGATGTGCCGTTGAACTTCGAGATGGCCGCGACCAAAGAAATGCAGGCCATCGCGTTGCACCATAAACCCCACGCCGTATGTCTCGTACCTGAAAAGCGTGAGGAACGCACGACAGAGGGTGGACTGGAAGTGGCCCGGGAGGAAAACAGTCTCGCGCATTTCATCGCCCCGCTGCGGGAAGCAGGCTGTCGTGTGTCGATTTTCATCGCGGCGGATGCCAAGCAGATCACCGCGGCGCATCGCATAGGCGCGCAAGTGATCGAATTGCATACCGGGGCCTATTGTGATGCGCATCATGAAGGTCGCTTTGACGACCGGGATCGCGAAATGCAAAGCCTTCGGGAAATGTCCGCTTATGCCCATTCGCTGGGTTTGGAGGTCCATGCCGGTCACGGGCTGAGCTACGACACGGTTGCACCCGTGGCGGCCCTGCCCGAAATACGCGAGCTCAACATTGGTCATTTCCTGATCGGGGAAGCTATTTTTCTGGGGCTCTCCCCGGCGATTGCCGAAATGCGACGGATTATGGACGAGGCGCGTTCGGGTGCTCTGCGCTCCGCCAGCTGACCATCGCAACCTCTGTTTTGAGCCGTAAATCACAGATCCGTCAATCTGCTATAGCACTCGTTGCGCTACTGGCGGCGGGATGGTCACTTTGGGTGCTGGAGGGCGCACGGGCGGGCTTATCGTATGAAAAGCTCAACCTGGGCCTGACCCCGGTGACGCGGATCTCGGATGGAAGCGACGGGCCGATTGTGGTCATCTCTCATGGTTTTGCAGGCTCGCAGCAGATGATGCTGGGCTATGCCGACGTGATGGCGCAAGCGGGCTATACTGTATTTACCTTTGATTTCGAGGGGCACGGCCGCAACCCGGTGCCTATGTCTGGCGATGTAACCTCAGAAAATGGCACAACCCGGCTCTTGGTCGATCAGACGCTTTCCGTGATTGAAGCGGTTCGCTCTCCGCAACAGCCGGTCGCGCTGGTCGGTCACTCTATGGCGACCGACATTTTGGTACGTGCGGCGTTAGAAAACGAACATATCGGTCCTTTGGTCCTGTTGGCCACATTCTCAGGGGCTGTAACTCCGACAGCGCCAGACAACATGCTGATGATCACGGGTGCTTGGGAGCCTCGACTACAGGGTTTTGCCGCCGACGCTGTGGCCGCGGCTGCTCAAGACGTGATGAGAGAGGCGATCGTGGCACCGGCTGTCGAACATGTCGCGATCTTGCATTCAAGGTTCGGTCGCGCGAGCGCTCTGGATTGGTTGGATCAATTCTACGATCGACAATCGGACCTAACCGTGACCCAATCCGGCTGGGCGCTTCTTGTTCTACTGGCCGCGACGACGGTTCTATTTGCGCCTTTGGCGCGGTTGTTTCCGCTCAGGATCGACCGAAGCCCGGCACTGACGCGACGCGGGTTTGCGCTCTCGGTTGTAGTGCCGTCTCTTGGGGCACCGTTGATGGCGTGGCCCGTTGAGACAAAGATCTTGCCCGTTCTCGTTGCAGACTACCTCGCGGTTCATTTGCTCATCTATGGCCTGCTTCAGGGCGCTATACAATGGTACCTGCGGGGCCGTCCTCGTGCGCCAAACCTGCTCGGAACGGTGCTCTTAGTGGCTTGGACGATCGGTGTCTTTGGCTTTTTCCTCGATAGGTATGGTGCAAATTTCTGGCCAATCGCCGAACGCGTCGGGATCATTGCTGCTCTGGCGCTCGGCGCGGTGCCCTTCATGCTGGCAGACAGCTGGCTAGTTTATGGCGCCCGATTTTGGCGGCGCGTTGTGGCGCGGGCTGGATTTCTAATCTCTCTGGCTCTCGCGGTTGCGCTTGACTTCGAAGGTCTGTTTTTCATTTTTCTGATCGCGCCCGTCATTGTCTTGTTTTATCTCAGCATCGGATCCATGGGTCGGGCTGCCGCGCAGCGGTTTGGTCCAATGTCGGCAGGACTAGCTTTGGGTCTAACACTAGCCTGGGCGCTTGGCGTCAGTTTTCCACTCTTCTCCGTTTGAGAGGCGTATCATGATTTTGGGTATCGGTACCGATCTGGCCAATATCGAGCGGATTGCGGGCACGCTGGAGCGTTTTGGCGACAGGTTTCGAAATCGTGTCTTTACACAGATCGAACAAGGCCGCGCCGAGCGTCGAGCGGATGTCGCTGGCACTTACGCCAAGCGTTGGGCAGCAAAAGAGGCTTGTTCCAAAGCCTTGGGGACTGGTTTGCGCATGGGAATTTCGTGGAAAGATATGGCTGTGAGCAATCTTGAGACAGGGCAGCCGGTCATGGAGGTCACCGGTTGGGCAGCAGAACGGCTATCCGACATGACACCGGATGGATATGAAGCGATCATCCATGTCACTCTAACCGACGACCACCCATGGGCGCAGGCATTCGTCGTCATTGAGGCTCGGGCGCTAGGCTCTCGCGCATAATCCAACCTGCCGTGCGCGCCGTGAGATGTGAGCGTCGGGCGGCTTGACAGGCGCGCTGTGCGCCCGCATGAAGCCCGCAGATTGCCGGAGGGTGCGTATGGCCGAAGATGCCAAAAATTCCAATACAATCTGGGAGACAATTAAGACGGTCTTCTGGGCTCTGGTGATCGCCGGGATCTTTCGCACAATCTTGTTTCAGCCCTTTTGGATTCCCTCGGGCTCCATGAAAGACACCCTTCTGATCGGTGACTTTCTATTTGTGAACAAGTTCGCCTACGGATATTCCTTTTCGTCTTGCCCCAACATTAGATTGGGGGCGTTGAACCTCGATGCACAAAAGCTCTGCGGGTTTCTGGATCGCGACAATAGGCGCCTGTTTGGCTCCGAGCCTGAACAAGGCGATATCATCGTGTTTCGCCATCCTGTGAACGGAACGGATTACATTAAACGTGTCGTCGGAATGCCTGGGGACCGGGTGAAAATGACCGAGGGTGTGCTTCACCTAAACGGCGCTCCGGTTCAATTGCAGCCTGCCGGTATTTTCGAAGAGACGTTTGAGCCGCAAGGTCCCTTGCGTCGGACGCCCCGCTGCGAAAATGGTGCGGCGGGTATTGGTGGCTTGTGTCAGAAATCACGCCAGATCGAAACACTCCCCAATGGACATGCGCACAACATTCTCAATATTGGAACTCAGGGTTCCGACAACACTGGAGTTTTTGTCGTCCCAGAAGGTCATTACTTTTTCATGGGAGATAACCGGGACAATTCTCAGGACAGTCGCGCGCGTGTGACGGCTCAGGGTGTCGGTTTTGTTCCTCTTGAAAATCTCATTGGCCGTGCCGACCGCGTCATCTTTTCATCTTCCGGCCGTTCGATGTTGTTTTTCTGGACGTGGCGTGCCGACCGGTTTTTTTACAAACTGCAATGAAATCCGCTGATCACGGTGATCTTGCATGAAACGTTCGGCTGAAATTGCGGCTTTTGAAGTGCGTCTCGGGTATCGGTTCGAGCGACTGGAACTTTTGGTTCGCGCTGTAACGCACGGGTCGCGTAGTGGCGCGCTCGGGGATGATAATCAACGACTTGAGTTTTTAGGCGATCGCGTTCTTGGGCTCGTGATCGCGGAAGCAATTCTCGAAAGAGACAAAGGTGCAAAAGAGGGCCAGCTTGCGCCTCGGTTTAATGCACTTGTGCGAAAGGAAGCCTGTGCCGACATCGCGCGCGAGCTTGATCTGGGGGCTGTGCTCAAACTGGGCCGCTCAGAAATGAAGTCTGGCGGTCGTCGCAAGCAGGCTTTGCTTGGCGATGCGATGGAAGCTGTGATTGCCGCCGTCTATTGCGACAGCGGTTTCTCAGCGGCGCGAAAAGTTGTTTTGCGCCACTGGACCGCGTTGATCGAAACGGTCGAAGATGACGCCCGGGATCCAAAAACCGCCTTACAAGAATGGGCGCAAGCCGAGGGGTTTCCGCCACCTGACTACATCGAGACTGCGCGTGATGGGCCCGATCACGCGCCGCTCTTTACAATCAAGGTTCAGCTTTTCGATGGCCAGCATGAGGAGGCGACCGCTGGGTCAAAGCGGAAAGCAGAGCAAGCCGCGGCACGCGCTTTGCTGAAACGCGTCAACGTGGTGGCCAGGAAGAGTGATTGAAGGTCGCGATGGTTGCGGCACTTGCCAGGTGAAACAGGACGAGGCCAATTTCCCCGATCTCATTCAAGCTTGGTAGCTGTTATCCACGAGAGGTTCAAAACACCTGAGTCGCACGATCTGTCCTGTGCCAGTACCGCGCTTTGTGACCTTTCATAGTCAATGAAAGAAAAGATCCGGCAATACAGACGTACGGTGCCCCCTTGTCAGCTCAGATACTGCTCAGACCCTGGTCAGCAAGGGCCTGAGCTGGACACTTCAATGTCTCTTGACGGATATCTCATATCAAAAATTGCAATCTCCAACATATGCGTTTGAGTGGTTTTCAAGCGCTGTACCGATGATCTTGTTTGTATACA
>JBCCNY010000051.1:0-12035 GCA_039025595.1 Pseudomonadota bacterium
CAACCGGTCAGTCTCTCGCAATTGAATGAGATCCAATCAACCAGGGAGAACCACGATGAACTTGATGCCCAAGCCTTGTGGCGGTTGCCAAGATACTGTCGCTCTGCATCCGCTGGAACCTCTGACCCGCGAAGAGATAGCCGCCGCCGCTGAGATTGTTAAAGCTGACTTTGGAGAGGGTGCCGATGCCATTCGTTTTGAAACCATCGAACTGCTTGAACCCGAAAAGAGCGCCGTACGTGGCTTCAAATACGGAGAGGATTTCGAACGCAAAGCGCGGGTCAATGTGTTTTACGGCGACCGCCGAGGGGTGACCAAGTACCAGGTGTCTGTCTCCAACGGCACCGTCCTTTCGAAAGAGGACCGCTCCGACGTCCACCCGATGATCCAGGGTGAAGAATTCATGCAGGTTGAAGCCTGCGTGAAGACCGATCCAAGGTTCATTGAGGCCTGCAAGAAGCGCGGGATTGAGGATATGGACATGGTCTGCGTCGATCCCTGGTCGGCGGGCAGCTTTGGCGAGAAAGATGAAGAGGGTCGGCACATCTCCCATACCTTTGCTTGGGTCCGCTCTTTTCCAGACGACAATCTCTACGCGCATCCGATCGAGGGCGTGAACGCCGTTGTCGATATCACGGAGATGAAGGTCTTGCGCGTGGATGATTACGGCGTCGTGCCAGTCCCCAAGCAGGACAGCAATTACACGCCTGAGGCTCAGCCGAAACTCCGCGACGACCTCAAACCCATCGACGTGGTGCAGCCCGAAGGCGTGACTTTCGAGATGACCGGCCGGCGCATCGACTGGCATGAATGGTCCATGATCATCGGATTCAATGGCCGCGAAGGTCTGACTTTGCACGATATTTCCTACGGGGGGCGCCCGCTATGCTATCGCGCCTCGATTGCTGAAATGGTCGTGCCCTATGGCAGCCCCAAGAAACAGCATTCGCGCAAAAACGTGTTTGACATCGGCGAGTATGGAATTGGCAAACTGGCCAATTCTCTGGAACTGGGGTGCGATTGCCTCGGTGCCATTCACTATCTCGACTTCTATGTGCCGGGCATCGATGGTGTGCCGGTTTTGATCAAGAACGGCATCTGCATTCACGAAGAGGACTTTGGTGTCCAGTGGAAGCATTGGGATTTCCGGACAGAGAAAACCGAGGTGCGCCGCGCAAGGCGATTGGTGATCTCGTTTATCGCGACGGTGGGGAACTATGAATATGGCTCTTATTGGTATTTCTATCTCGACGGTGAGATGGAATTTGAGATGAAGGCCACCGGCATTATCAACACCGTGTCCTGTGATCCAGAGGATCCGGCCAAGACCAAATACGGCACCGAGGTTTCGCCCGGCGTGATTGGTCAAAATCACCAGCATATTTTTAGCGCGCGGCTTGATATGTCGGTGGATGGCGATCTGAACACAGTGAAGGAATGCGACACGGAAACCCTGCCGATGGGTCCCGAAAACCCCTATGGCAACGCCTTTTACGTCAAAGAAACACCGATCGAGGTGGAATGCGGACGCTCCCGCAATCCCGAGGCCGAACGGTATTGGAAGATTGCCAGTGCCGAAAAGGTCAATGCCATGGGCGCGCCTACGGCGTACAAGCTTGCCCCGGTTCATTCGTGCAAGATTTTTCAAGATCCAGATGGCCCCTCGGGTAAGCGGATGGGCTTTTGCTATTCAGATCTTTGGGTCACGCCTTATGACCCAGAAGAACGCTTTCCGGCCGGTGAATTTGTCAACAATAGCGACGGATCAGACGGGATCGCTACATGGGTCCAGAAAGAACGCGCCGTTGCGGGAGAGGATATCGTTCTGTGGCATACATTCGGTTTGCACCACATCACCCGGCTCGAGGATTTTCCGGTGCAACCCTGCGTAAGGCTTGGCTTCAAGTTGATGCCAACCGGTTTTTTTGACCGTAATCCGACACTTGATCTTCAGCCCGACACAAACAAAGCGAGCACACATGCGCTTGCCGCCGAATAGGCCCCAGAAGCCCCAGCATGTTTCTGCGTTGCAAATTGCCAACTGGGCTAGACCGAAACGGAAGACCAAGCGCTGCTTAGCGCGAAGCTGAAACAGGGCACAGGACATCCTCGATAGCTGTTCTTTCAGAGTGGCTAAAGCTCTATGTACTTGGCCTGAAGCCAGGCAGTTTAGATTCGATTTTTAGAGGCCTGCGCGACGTTTGCAGCACCGTTATCACGAATATCGTAACCGGCGATCTCAAAACTGGTTTCGGCACCGACGTCGGACCGAGTACAGAAGACCACAGGCTACAGGTATAAATGACTATACGGGCAGACCGTCGAAATCACTGAATTCTATTGCAATGCAGAAGCTATCTACGCACGATATTCGACCGTGTGCTAAATGCTGCAGTGCGACTTTCGGAAGACAACGTTTTTTTAAAAGAGCCCTTTCAGTTTCTCCGTATAGTAATGGATCGCATCCTGCATCGCTTTCTGCGCGGCCTTACCATCCCTACCTTTGAATGCTTGGATCATCGCTTCGATTTCTGCGATTAGAGCCAATGCAAGCTCAGCATGCGCGTCCTTCTCTGGAATAGTGTGCCACACCCTCACAGAGACATTGAACAGCAATTCGGATAACTCGTAGAGCGTCTTGTTGCTCGCAGCAGCGCCTAAAACCGCCCGGTACTCTCGTGAGATTGCGTTGAGATCATCCTGGGTTCCGGTATCGATCAATCCCGCGCATTTGCGTTTGATGGCTTCAAGTTCTTCAATCTGCGTTTGCGTTGCCCGCAACGCCGCACGTCTCCCCAGTTCGCCCTCAAGAATGAACCTAACCTGATAAGCTTCTTTGACCAAGTTCAGCTCTGCTGGAGCAACCATGGCACCGGCCCGAGGAATGATCGTGACAAGCTTTTCCCATTCCAGCCTCGCAAGCGTCTCGCGGATCGGTGTGCGGCTGACGTTCAACTCTTCCGCCAGAGCGACCTCGTTGATGAAATCTCCAGAATCGTAGGCGCCAGATAGAATGCGATCCTTGATGATGGCATACACTTCCTTAGCCATAAGACCTCCTCAAATTCTTAGCAGGATCAGTACTTTGATGGTCAGCAGCGTTGCAACACAAAATAGGTCGCTCATCGTATCAAAGATATGATCGGTACGGATGGCTACCAAAGGGGGTGCACGCGAGGGATGTCAAAGGCCGGAGCAAAATGGACAGTGTTGATAAGCGGCAAGCCAAATGTGTCGCAGTCCAGCCGAAAGACATCGCCATCCTCTACCACTTCACCCTGCGCTGTGCTCATCACAGCATTGCCGAAATAGACCACGTGGACATCGCCCGGGTTATACCATTGGCTGTATTTGAAGTAATGCGCCTCGATATTTGCAATGGAGTGCATCATGTTGGCCTCGCCCGTGCGGAACGCGGCGCTCCAGCGCTCCCGACCGTCGCGATGCAGGGAAATGCGCGCGGGAATGTCCTGAGGCAAATCTCTAACCAACAGTTCCGGGCCCAGAGAAACATGGCGTTTCTTAGAATGCGCTAGGTGGTAGACATTCTTGAAGAACATCTGCTCGTCGGAAAACTCATTGCCCAGAGTATACCCCAGGCAAAAGGGCAACTTTTCAGGTCCGATTAGATAGATCCCGGCTAGTTCGGCCTCTTCTCCGGGGCCATCGCCGAAATGCGGATGCTCGACAGCGCCACCGGGGCGCACAAGTATGTCGCCATTCCCTTTATAGAACCATTCGGGTTGCGCGCCCCATTCATCCGCTCCTGGCTTGCCGCCAAGCAGGCCCATCATGAGTGTTTTATAGTGGTCGGGCCATTCGCCTTCATCCGGGCCGTGGTCAGGTTCAAGAGCAATCCATGAACGATGTGACAGCCCTGATCCACTGACAATAAGATGTGCCGGATCGGGGTGATCAACGGGGCACAGAATGCGGCCTGCCTCGAAAGCGGTCGCTAGGTCAATCTGCTCATCAGTTCGTCGATCCTCCACGAGGACAGGAAGGGTTGTGCCACGTGTTACAGCGTCCATGGCGAGGCTTCTTGTGTCCGGGGTATCCCGCAAAAGATGACTGATCCCGTTTGAATAGGTGGCACAGACGATCTTTTCACCTGTCTCCGCGAGGATTTGCGAGAGGCGCATGAGGTCACTCCTTTACTAGAATGGCTTCGACTTCGATCCGCTGGCCGTCTTTCGACAAGCCATCAAGCGGTAGACCGACTGAGCCGGGGCCTGGTTTTTCGAAGAAACCACTTCGGACTTGCAGGTTGGAATTGAATTCATCGACGGTGCTGAGGACGTAGTAGGAATTCGTTTTATGTACGTCCTGCAATCGCCCGCCAAGGGCGCGCATGAGGCGATCGATGGTGTCCATAGTGGCGCGCGTCTGCGCGATATGGTCGCCCGGCGCACCCACAGCACCGTCCGGTTTGAGTGTGGAAAGACCGCCGGTAAAAACCATATCGCCGCAGGCAAGCGCATGCCGCCAAAGAGGTGCTTCAGAACGGCCTGCATGCTTTTTTTCGAGCCGCGCACCATCGGGACCACGCATCGCCCACGCGCTAAGGCTGATTGCCTTTCCTGCGGGATAAAACCTCGGCAAGGGAATGGCGGTAAGTGCCGGAGCGACCTCGCCAAAGCGTGCTTTGAGCAGCTCTTCGCAGGCGGACCAGTCAGCGGTTGGGGTTTCAAGAGCGTAGAAGATGTTGAGGCGCACAACGTCCTGCAAATCGGCTCCGAGCGACGCAAGAGCCGTCTCAAGCTGATCAATCACTGCGTTGCATTGCTCTGTTATATTGCCAGCGTATAGCATCGTGCCATCCGGATTACGGGCAACCTGCTCTCCGACAAAGATCATGTTCTGACATTTTACAGCCTGCGACAGCGGTTCCCCGGGGTGATAGGCACTTGGCAGATCAGCAGTCGTTTTCGACAGGGTTTCACCGTTCTGACCTCGCATCGCATAGGTGCAAATTTCGACTAGCAATTCGGGCAGCACGAGCCTGTCGAAAGGGACCATCTCAAGTGTGGCTCCGGAGAGTTCAGGCATCTGATCGAGTATGCTGAGGCGATAGGCATCCTCGTCCACATCGCCCTCGTTTACATACGAGACGCGCAAGTTGGTAATATCTGCGATGGTGCAGTCGATATCACCCAGGAGCCTACGAATATGGTTCAGGCTCACCGTCGTCTGCGCCGCCAGATCACCTGGGTGGTCCAGATCGAGCTGAGGGTTCAGAACAACCATATCATTGGTGTGGATGGCCATCGTCCAAGGATGGTCCACTTCAAGCTCGAAATTCTTTGGATTGAAGTTTTTGCGAGGCATCGGCGCACCTATTCGGCGGGGCTGTTTTGGAGCTGTCCGTTCAGGTAGTGCAGCGCGCTCGTGACATGCAGTTCGACCCCAATGGCAAGCCCGTCTTCATCGATGTCAAAGCACGGATGATGGTGAGGGAAATCTGTCTTTTTCTCGGGATTGCCAACACCAACGAAGTAAAAGCTACCAGGCACTTCCTGTGAAAAGCGGCAGAAGTCTTCTCCGATCATGGTGACATAAGGCACGATCTTGCGGTCTGTCCCGGAGATCACATCTGCGGCGGCGGCGCGAACAATGCTACTGACGACCGGATCGTTGATCACAGCCGGGTCATGGAAGGTCCATTCTAGGTCATACTCAATGCGGTGCGCGGCACAGATGCCCGCGACGATCCGCTCGAAACGGTCGAGCAGAGATTCACCCGGCTCCTCGCTTGACTTGAAGAGGCAACGCAGAGTGCCCCGCAACTCGACGTGGTCCGGAATGATATTGGCGGCGGTTCCGGAGTGGATTGAGCCAAAGACGAGAGCAACCGCCTTGTGGGGGCTGAGCTCGCGGGTTTGGATCGCCTGAAGCTGTTGAATCACACCGGCAGCAGCAAGGATTGGGTCAACGGCGTCCTCGGGCACTGCCGTGTGGCCCCCCAGCCCGCGCAGGGTGAGGCGGAACACATTGGCTTCTGCCATCACGGGGCCATTCTCTGCCGAAATCGTGCCAATGGGCAGCCCGGTCATCAAATGCATGCCCATAACCGCATCAACCGCAGGGTTTTTCATCACTCCGGCCTCGACCATATCCAAAGCGCAGCCATTTTCCTCGTTCGGTTGAAAGACGAATTTGACATCGCCTTTGAGCTGGTCGCGATGCTCAGCCAGCATTTTGGCGACAATCATCATCATAGAGGTGTGTCCGTCATGGCCGCACGCATGCATCACACCGGGCACTTCGGATGCAAAATCAAGCCCTGTCGCTTCAAGGATTGGCAGCGCATCCATATCAGCGCGCATCATCAGCGTTTTACCGGGTTGCCCGCCTTTCAGCAGGCCGATGACGCCGGTACCACACATCCGGGAGGTCTGAATGCCAAGATCGTTGAGATAGGCCTCGACAATTCCAGCCGTGCGGTATTCCTCCATGCCCAACTCAGGATGGCAGTGGAAATCGCGGCGCAATGCGATCAGTTCGTCTTCTAGCTCCCGGACGCGGGTCTTGATCTCAAAACTCATTTTGACAGCCCCTCGATGGCCCGTTCTATGCGGGCGAGCGCATCACGCAGGTCTTCATCTTCGACCGCAAAAGAGAGCCGCAGGTAACCTTCACCATTCTCGCCAAAGATCGGACCGGGGATCGTTATCACCCGAGCCTCTTTCAAAATATGCTCGGCCAGTTCCCACGAAGGCAGCCCCAGGGATTTGATATTGGCAAAAGCATAAAATGTGCTTTCCGGCATCAGGCAGGACATGCCCTCGATTGCATTCAATCCCTGATAAACGATGTGCCGTCGGCGCTCATATGCGGTGACCATATTTTTCACGCATTCCTGTGACCCGGAAATCGCGGCCAACGCGGCGCGCTGTGACACAGCAGTCACGCCGGAGACCAAGTGCTCCATGAGTTTTTCCATCTCTGCGATAACCGGGGCCGTGCCTACCGCATACCCCACGCGCCATCCTGTCATCGCGTAGGTCTTCGAGAGGGTGAATGCGGTGATTGTGCGGTCTTTCATGCCTGGCAGGGCCGCGATACTGACATGTTCGCGGGCATCGAAAACTAGGTCTTCGTAGGGTTCATCCGAGAACACATAGAGATCATGGGCAATCGCGATATCGGCAATTTCCTGCATCAAGTCACGATCAAAGATAGCTCCTGTTGGGTTCGATGGAGAGTTGACCACGACCATCCGAGTCTTTGATGTGATGGCCGCGCGCAGGTCATTCGGGTCAAGATAGAAGCCATTTGCCTCATGGATTGGCACCGATACCGGCGTGCCGCCGAAAAGGCGAATTTGCGAGAAATAGTCATAGCCAGGGTCCATGACGATCACTTCATCACTTGGCTCGATAAAATTGAGCATCGTGTTGAAAACCACCTGCATGGCACCAATCGTGATCATAATTTCCGTTTCGGGGTCGGCAGTAATGCCGTTCTGGCGTTTCAACTTTTCTGCAATGGCCTGTCGTAGATCGGCAAAACCCTGGGCCGGTGGATATCGCGTGTATCCCTGATCAAGCGCCGCTTTGGCAGCTTGAATGATGTGATGCGGTGTATCGAAGTCTGGCTGGCCAATACCGAGGTTGATCACACCGCTCAGTTTCTCGGCCTTGGCATGCATGTTTCGAATGCCCGACCATTCGACCCGCGAAATGCGTTTCGTCATACCAGCGCTGATATTCACGTCTCCGCTCCCAGTTCTCCGCCGTCGCGTTTTGCGACATTAGTTTGCTCGATTTTGGCAGTTAGGCAATACTGATTTTATTTATAATATAATGCAACAATAATTTGTTATATTGGCAATATTAAAAAGACTTTCTACCATTTATCCGGAGTGTCAGGCCACCGAAGAATAAAGAAAGGAAGGTTCACGAGGTAACCTGCATTGGATTGCCATCGCGAATATAGACGTCCGATAAAACGACATAATTGTGCCGATAAGCCACTCAAAACAAAGGAGGTAAAATGAAAAATTCTAACGATCAAATGCTGATCGATCGGCTCGCGCACGCTGCTCGTGAAGGTAAAATCTCTCGTCGGTCATTCATGAATTATTCTCTCGTAGCTGGTATGACCGTTTCAACTGCGACCGGGCTTTGGGGTACTTCGGCCAAGGCGGAGCCGCAGCGCGGCGGGACGTGGCGGCTAGCGCAGCACGATGGCAACTCATCCGACAATCACGATCCCGGTCAGTATCAGACATTCGGCATGATCAATCTTGCACATGTGTATCGGTCGTTCCTGACCCAGATCAACACCGACCAGAGCCTTGGCGGCGATTTGGCCACGGAATGGACAGCGAGCCCTGATGCGAAGGAATGGACCTTCAAATTGCATGGCACTGCGACTTTTCACAGCGACGGGCGCAAGGTGACCGCG
The DNA here is from genome assembly GCA_039025595.1 of Pseudomonadota bacterium. Taxonomy (GTDB): domain Bacteria; phylum Pseudomonadota; class Alphaproteobacteria; order Rhodobacterales; family Rhodobacteraceae; genus Roseovarius. Next base: position 8,410 of record JBCCNY010000051.1, read on the forward strand.
AATGACGTGATCGCCTCAATGAATCACCACCGGGGTGAAGGCAGCACCTCTGCGGCGGCGGCCCTTCTGGCGGACGTTGCCGACATAACAGATAATGGCGACAATTCGGTCACGTTCGTGCTCAGCTCACCCAACGCCGATCTGCCTTGGCTGCTGACCGACTACCATCTTGCCATTTGCCCGGCGAACGATGACGGCACGATCAATTGGAAGTCCGGAGACGGATGTGGACCCTACCGGCTTGTTGAGAACGAGTTCGGAGTTCGCTCCTACCTTGAGCGACACGATGGCTGGCACGGCGAGGGCGCGTGGTTCGACGCCGTCGAAGTCCTTTACATCAACGATCCAAACGCGCGGCAGACCGCTGTCGTGACCGGGGATGTAGACAGCGCAAGCCAGATGGAAAACAAAACACTGGCCTTGCTGCAGCGTGACCCCAGCTTGGAGATCGATAACGTACCATCCGCAGCTGCCATCACCATTCCGATGGACACTCGGCAGGCCCCGTTTGACAACAATGACGTGCGTCTCGCTTTGAAGCTGGCAATCAATCGCGAAGAACTGGTCGAAAAGATTCAGTTTGGAGCAGCGACAATCGGCAATGACTATCACCATTCTCCGGCGATGCCCTATTTCCCCGACGGTATTGAGCAGCGCCAGTATGATCCAGAACAGGCAAAGTCGCTTCTGGCGAAGGCCGGGATGGAAGGCTTGACAGTACAGTTGAGCACGGCTGATGCGGTGACAACTGGCGCAGTCGATGCTGCGGTCCTTTACTCTGAGCATGCCAAAGCAGCAGGGATCAATATAGAAGTCATTCGTGAGCCGAATGACGGGTATTACTCAGACGTTTGGATGACGAAGCCGTGGTGCATGGTGCAGTGGGGGGCACGTCCCACGCCAGACGTGATGTACAGCCTTGCCTACAAGGATGATGCCGCGTGGAATGAGAGCCGCTGGAAAAACCCGCGATTTAATGAACTATTGTTGCAGGGCAAGGCGGAGTTGGACGATGCCAAGCGCGCGGAAATCTACGCTGAAATGGGGCAACTTTTGCGCGATGATGGTGGCACCGTAATCCCGTACTTCCCCAACTTCGTCTATGCCCGCCGCAAGAACGTGCGCCACAGCGGAGAGCTGGCAGCCAGTTGGCCCATGGACGGTGCGCGTGCCGCTCAACGTTGGTGGTTTGAAGGCTGAGAAATAGGTCCGCGCTCCCTGTGGGGACCTACTAAACCCCGATAGCTTCACAAACATTGAAGCTGTCGGGGCACTTTTTCAAAGCTCAGTTGTAACCGCGCCAGATACTCCTGATAGATGATGAAAGTGAAGACAATCAGTTTCTTATACTCGACTGGCATAAATTCACACGCGGCGAGTGAATTTCGATTTGCGATAGCGCCAAGCACGTCAATCCAACCTGTTTCTTACCGCAGCGATCATGAACGATTAATGGGCATGCCATTCAGTATCGTCACCAACAATGCGGTTCATGCATTCTTCTAGCTGAACGCGCTATCAACGTTTATACAAGGTATTAACTTTGGGTCTCCTTTTGCTGGTGGAGCAGCTTGAATGACCTGCGATTGCTGGATCGGTCCAAGTGGACTTGTTGTTGTGGGAGGGCGTAGCGGGGTGGAGGAAAAGTTGTGCAAGCAAAAAGTTACCTGCTTTCTCATGGGGTTCGCCCCATCTCGGAAAAGTGTTGGCTCCTCTCATAGAAACGACCGCTCAAATCCAATCATATAGCGGCTAGCAAGGTTCGGCAAAAGCTGGCCGAGAACCATCGCGACCTCGCGCTTTTCAATCTGTCTAAACGCACCTAAATTTGAGGAAGCCAACCAGGTGAAGCACCGTCGAATAGCGACAAGTTGATGTCTTTGACTCGCTCAAACGACTTCCACATGTATATCAGGTGTCGACACGCACTACGGTCTCAGCACGCGTTCCAAGATAAACCACGAGGTTCACAGTAAAAAGACAAAAGGCTGCCAGTTGCCGACGCCAAAGCTTCACAATCCTTGTGCGATACTTTGCAACACCCGGGGATAGTTGGAGGGAAAACGCCACACGAATTCACCGGTTTCCCGGACCAATCCTCGTTCATCGGGCGCGCGCTGGTAGAGCAACGACATCATAAGATCGCTGCTGGCCCAAGGCGATGATTGAAAATACCAATGACCATTCCCGGCACTCGCGCGCTCTGCATCTGTTACGTCGATGATGTGCAAATTGTCCAAGCTCGATATCCATTTCCGTGCTGCAGGACCCGCGACAGTTCGATTAGACCGCTCCCCGATACGCGCTCGACCAAAAACAAACCGTGAAAGAGCCAGGGCAGAATCGGTTTGGGATTGATAGACGGTGACATCGGTGACGGTTTCCAACAAACCATCTTCAATCGCCTGCAAAAAATGCGCTTGATCCAAATCACTGCTGATCAATACAAGCTTTCCCATCCGCGATTTGGTTTGCTCGGACTTTAAGGCCAGCTGATAGGCGACCTCGAAAGCCGGTCGCGTTCCTGCACTATAGCCGATCAGGTGAATTTTGTCGGCGCGTGTGTTCTCTGAGAGAAATTCGATCAAGGCGCGCAGATTTCGGCGCGTTGCCAAGGCGGATTCCTGATCGCGGAAATAGGCAAAACGACTAGGTGTTGCAGCCCAATTGTAGCTAATGAAAGCACCTTGATATCCAAGGAAATGCTGCAAAGACTTTGACACCAGCGTCGAGTAATCAAAGTCGACGTTATAGCCATGAACATAAACGAATATGTCTTTGTTGGGACTGGTTTTGAGTTTGGCGTTGATTTGGGCCGCGAATTGTCTACCAGCCGTTGCCATCTCTGCGCTGGAAGGAGGATCGTCTATCGGGTGTGCAATGCTAAACGGCAAAACTCCGGTTTCTTCAACGCCTATTACGCTTAGTGTGTAGTCATCATTGGGTTCTGAGGAAAGAGAGATCCGCAGCGCTTCCTCCCAGTTCTGTAGAGGCGGATCAACTGTGACATTTGCCGTTCCTGCACGAACCAGGACGCCGCGTTCATTGTTATAGAACTCCTGCGGATCTTCGGGATGCGCCACCGCGCGGTCTGTGACGTAAAACAGCTTTGCACGATCGGTTACGTTTTCCGAATTGATGCCGACATAGGGGTTGAAAGAGGTCTCGGCATGAAGCGTTGGAGACGGCATCAATTCGATTTCATTGTAGAGCGCCGGTCCGCATCCCCCTAGCAAGCAAAGACCAACGAGGCCGCATTTGCGCAAGAAAACAGGAAACATGGACCGAAACGCTAAAGCGGGTGTGTTGTCTGTATTTGGTAGTGGCACAAGAGAATATGAACGGTCGCGAACGATAAGCTTGGCGATCACGCTGATACACAAAACAAGCGGCTTAGTGAGAAGTGTTGTAATGCTCATGGTCTTTAAGCGGCAGGTCCTGGGTTTTGTTTTACGTTTGAGATCCCTTTTGATTGATTAGGCGCGGCTTTGCAAAGTCATATCCACGGCTCTGTGTGGTCGCTCAGAAGGTTAGAAAAGCAGCACAATTGCTGTCTTGGCGTTCAGCTCCGTGGAATTCACCGCCAACATCGGTGCGTATTTAAAAGTAGAGGTCCGTCTTAAAAG
>JBCCNY010000052.1:0-11887 GCA_039025595.1 Pseudomonadota bacterium
GGTCGTCAGACATTGGCCCGGTTTGCCAACCTGTCCCATGCCAATGTTATATGCCGTCAGATCGAGCCGCCCGAGGGTCCATTTCCATTTCCGAATGGGTGTTTTCACATCGCGCGTCCGCCCTTTAGTCTAGACGATGAAAAGGAGTTGTTTCAGAGCCTGAAGGTGGATTGGGTGGTTGCCAAGAATGCCGGAGGTGCCATGTCGCGCACGAAACTCGACGCGGCCTCTGCCTTGAATTTAAACGTGGCGCTGATTGACCGTCCTGCCCAGCCTGAGGGGGCGAAAGCGCAGACCGTAGAGGACTGCCTGTCTTGGCTGCGTAAGCTATGAGCATTCACATCATAGAAACCGACCGGGACGTGGCAGAGGGTGTGGCGCATCTTATTCGATTTTGCCCGCGCATGGACTTTGCTCAGAGCCTCACCGGTCCGCTGCCTTTGCGGCGTCGACCTGATGGCTTCTCCCAACTTCTGAGCGCGATTGTCAGCCAACAGGTTAGTGTCGCGGCGGCGCGCGCCATATGGGGACGCATGACCTCTGCCCGTCTCACCGGGCCGCGCAAAATCCAGTGGGCCAGCGACGAGGACCTGCGTGCGGTGGGCCTTAGTCGACAGAAAATCCGCTACGCCCGGGCGCTTGCCGGGGCGCGGATCGACTACGAAGCCCTGCGATCGGCTCCGACCGAAGACATTGTTGCCACCCTGACCGAGGTGCCCGGGATTGGCATCTGGACGGCTGAGATCTATGCGATGTTTTCGCTCGGGCACGCCGATGTATTTGCACCCGATGATCTGGCGCTGCAGGAAGGGGCTCGGCTTCTCTACGATTTGGAGGAGCGACCGAAACCTCGCGACTTGCGCGAGATGGCCACGGCCTGGTCACCCTGGCGATCGGTCGCGGCGCGTCAGTTATGGGCCTATTACCACGTGATCAAACGCCGCGAAGGGCTCGCCTGACTGTCGCGTATTAGTCTGTGAACTCCCAGCTGCCCGTGCCAAGAGCGGGAGCTGCTTTGTTCAGGGTAAGATCGCTGCGCGAAAACAGAAGAGGTGTGCGCAACCCTGCCATGCCCTCGGGCGAAATACGCATGTTTCGCGCCTGCGTCTGTTCATCTTCCAGCGCTTCGGAAACCATGTTGATGGGACCGGCCGGCACGCCTGCGCTTTCAAAAGCCTCAATCAGCGTGGCCCGGTTCTTCGTGGAGGTTGCGCGAGCAAGTAGCGGGATCAGCCGGTTTCGGTGCTCAACGCGCGAAGCGTTGGTCGAATAATCAGGGTTCTGCGCCAGCTCGATCAGATCGAGAGTACGGCAGAGGGCGGCAAATTGAGCATCGTTGCCGCATGCGATGATCAGATGTCCGTCTGTGGCTGGGAACACGTCGTAGGGCACGATATTGGGATGGGCATTGCCGAGGCGTGTCGGTTCCCGACCGCCCAGCATGTAGTTCGCGGCCTGATTGGCCAGGACCGCCAGCCCGGTATCGAAAAGGGACAGGTCGATCTGCTGGCCTTGACCCGAGACCGCCCGTTCCGCCAGTGCTGCCTGAATGCCGATCGTGCCGTAAAGCCCGGTGAAAATGTCGATCCAGGCCACGCCCACCTTTTGTGGGGCACCGCTAGGCTCCCCGGTCAACTCCATGATCCCGCTCATGCCCTGGATCAGAAAGTCATATCCCGGCTTTGCCGCGCGCGGCCCGGTTTGACCAAAGCCTGTCACAGAGGCGTAGATCAGTCGTGGATTGCGGGGGGCAAGGCTAGCGTAATCAAGGCCGTATTTCTTCAACCCACCCACTTTGAAGTTCTCTATCAGGACATCGGCCTCTTCGATCAGCGCGCGCAGCCGTTCCAGATCGGCTGGATTTCGAAAATCACATGTGACTGATGCTTTGCCGCGATTGGTGCTGTGAAAATAGGCTGAGACGCGTTCTGTTCCGCCATCCGGCAGAGGCCGGTCAATGAAGGGTGGGCCCCATCGGCGGGTATCGTCGCCTTCGGGGCTTTCGAACTTGATCACCTCTGCACCCAGATCTGCGAGCGTCTGTCCGATCCAGGGGCCTGCGAGAATGCGCGCCAGCTCCACGACGCGCAGACCCTTTAGCGGCGAGGTTTTCATAGCCCGTCCGCCCGATGACAATTGTCTTGGGGTGCGCTAACCCGGGCCGTGTTGCGGGTAGAATAATGCATGAACCGATATCCGATCTCAGTGGTTGCTGCGCGGATTACATCGCTTTAAATCAAAGCGTTGTCGAGGATTTGCACAATGCAGATACGTCAATAGAGCTGTCTGCCCGCAAGTCTTTCGTCAGGGAATATCCAGTAAATCGGTGATGGCGCCACTGTGCCAGACGCCTGGATGCCCGGCTAGCATCCTATGGATCAGATGTCGCGTCCGCGTCGTTTCCGAGCATCGATTCAGGGTCTACGACAGGTTGCGCGACCGTACAATAGGAGCCCGCGCGCAACCACTCGCGAACGGCCGCGCGTGAGGCACCAGCGATTTCGCAATCTTCGAGATTAATCGTCATACCGCGCGCGCGATCAAGGGGTTTGGTTCGACGGGTGTCGCCACGACTGACCCACACCCATTCCACGTTGCCGAACTCATCTGTTTCGGCGATCAGGCATTCCTGCATCACTTCATCCCATCCCAAGTGCGCGGAGAATACCGTTGGCCTCGCAGCGGTGTAAATCCATCCAGTCGCAGCTCGGTTTCTAACGCTTCAAATCGTTAAACTTTTTTTTGCAGATCGGGATACTATAATGTTGCTGTCGCGCATTTTGCCGCGTTGCGGGGCTTGGAACTGAGCCTCCCAATCCGAACGATTCTGTGGATAAGTCTTTGACGACGTGGCGCACACGGCCCGTTGGATTGGTTGCTCCACAATGGCGCTCTGGCGCTTTTTCAGATGCGAAAAGCCGGCTCTGAAGAACACGCTTGCACGGGTGTATTACGCTACTTAGAAGGGCGTGTGATTTTTGACCGCCGCAGACGCCTCTGCGGCCCGCAATGCTAGGGAAGGACGACGATGCAGGTCGAAGAAATGCTGAATGAAGGGCTGAAGCGCGCCTACAAAATGACACTGAGCGCCCAAGAGCTCGACGATAAGGTGATGTCCAAGCTCAAGGAGGCACAGCCCAATATTGAAATGAAGGGCTTTCGCAAGGGCAAGGTGCCATTGCCGCTGCTGAAAAAGCAATATGGTGACCGTGTTCTGGGCGAAGCGATGCAAGAAGCGGTTGATGGCGCGATGTCGTCCCACTTTGAGGAAAAAGGCGAAAAGCCTGCGGCTGATCCGTCGGTAAAGATGACCAATGAAGATTGGAAACCAGGTGAGGATGTCGAGGTCGAGATGACCTATGAGGCATTGCCAGACATTCCCGAAATTGATCTTAGCACGGTGAAAGTTGAGCGTTTGATCGTAAAACCTGGCGACGAGCAGGTCACTGAAGCGCTCGATAATCTCGCCAAAAGCGCTCAGGATTTCAAAGACCGCAAGAAAAACTCTAAAGCGAAAGACGGCGATCAGGTCGTCATGAATTTTGTCGGCCGGGTGGGCGGCGAAGCCTTCGAGGGGGGTAGCGCTGAGGATTATCCGCTCGTTCTTGGCTCCAATAGTTTCATTCCAGGATTTGAAGAACAGCTGATTGGTGTGAAAGTTGGTGAAGAAAAGGTGGTCAATGTCACCTTTCCCGAAGAGTATCAAGCGACTCAACTGGCTGGACAGGACGCCGAATTTACCTGTGAAATAAAAGGTGTCAAAGAACCTGTCGCAGCGGAGATCAATGATGCGCTAGCTGAAAAGTTTGGATCGGACTCGCTTGACGCGCTCAAGGAGCAGATCAGCGAGCGTTTGGAGCAGGAGTATAGCGGCGCTGCTCGCGCGGTGATGAAGCGCGGTGTCCTGGATGCGCTGGACGAGTTGGTCAGCTTTGAGCTGCCGCCGTCAATGGTGGAGCAGGAGAGCAAGCAGATCGCACATCAGCTTTGGCATGAGGAAAATCCGGATGTCGAAGGGCACGATCATCCCGAGATCGAAGCCTCCGAAGAGCATACGGCTTTGGCTCAGCGCCGCGTGCGTCTTGGGCTGTTGCTGGCGGATCTCGGACAGAAAGCCGAGGTTGAGATCACCGATGCGGAGATGACCCAAGCGGTCATGGAACAAGCGCGTCAATATCCCGGGCAGGAGCGGGAGTTTTTCGAATTCGTGCAGAAAAACCCGCAGATGCGTCAGCAGCTTCGCGCGCCGATCTTTGAGGATAAAGTGATCGATTACATCGCCGGGCAGGCTCAGGTGACTGAAACAGAGACAACCAAGGACGCGCTTGAAAAGGCGGTTGAGGCGCTGGAGGAGTAATCACACTGCTCGTCGGTCTCAGTGTTGGGACGGGTCAGAACCTCTGATCGACGGCTCATAGACCGACGAAGGTTTGTTTACTCCAGACGAGAATTTAGCCCAGCTGCGCGTAGGTGGCACGAAGCACTCGGCCATGTTGGCCGAACCCCACTAATTTGCGCGACTGTGGATCGAGGTAGCTAGCCCGGGTTCTTAAATTGGCCAAGAGCGGGCGAACATACCCAGGAAGATGCCCAGGAAGATGCTCAGACTGTGCCGTGAGTTTTGCGCGTGGTTATTCCAGCAGAGTTTTCCGCAGAAGCAAAAAAACCGCCCCCGGCGAGGGGGGCGGTTCTTGTATAGTCTGCGACCAGATTAATTCAGTCGTCTGTATCTTCTGACTCTGGCGCGTCCTCTGAGGATGGCGTGGTCAGTTCATCGTCTTCTGAAGCCGCCGCTCCTATATCATCGAAAAGCTCTGCAATCTCGAAATCGGCCGCTTCCTCTTCCTCCGCGGCGACATCCTGGATCGTCCGGCCGGACGCCTGCAGCTCAGCTTCCTCGGTCGAACGCGCCACGTTCAGCGTTATCTGCGCGTCGACTTCGGGATGCAGATGCACCTCGACGGGATGAAGCCCGAGCGTCTTGATCGGCTGACGGATCACGACTTGCTTGCGGTCGATGGAAAAACCTTCCTCTGTGGCCACGATCGCGGCGTCTCGCGTGCTGACCGAACCATAGAGGTTGCCGCCGTCCGAGGCTTGACGGATCACGACGAATTGCTTGCCGTCAAGGCGGCCCGCCATATCTTCGGCTTCTTGCTTGGTCTCTAGGTTGCGCGCTTCAAGCTGTGCCTTCTGGGCCTCGAATGACGCGATGTTTTCTTTCGACGCGGTCAGCGCCTTGCCCTGCAAAAGGAGATAGTTTCGCGCGAAGCCGGGTTTGACGTCAACAACGTCGCCCATCTGGCCCAGCTTTGCCACGCGTTCGAGAAGTATAACCTGCATCTCGGGGTCTCCTTACTTCACAGCGTAGGGAAGCAGCGCCAGAAACCGGGCGCGTTTGATCGCCCGCGCCAGTTCACGTTGCTTTTTGGCCGAGACGGCGGTAATCCGCGATGGCACAATTTTGCCGCGCTCAGAAATGTAGCGCTGAAGCAGTTTTGTGTCCTTGTAATCGATCTTCGGGGCGTCCGCGCCGGAGAAAGGGCATACCTTACGACGGCGGAAAAATGGTTTTGTAGCCATGTTTTAACGTCCTTTCCTAAACCGGTTAGCTGCGGCGTTCGCGGCGCTCGCCACGTTCTTCGCGCTTTTGCATCTGAATAGAAGGTCCCTCAGTATGGGCGTCCACTTTTATTGTCAGAACACGCATGACGTCCTCATGCAGCCGCATCAGACGTTCCATTTCCTGAACCGCTTGCGACGGCGCATCTGTTTTCAAAAAGGCGTAGTGACCTTTGCGGTTCTTGTTGATCTTGTAGGCCATGGTCTTGATGCCCCAGTATTCGGACTCGACCACAGTGCCTCCATTATCCGCCAATACCGTCCCAAAGTGCTCGACAAGCCCTTCGGCCTGCGTATTGGACAGATCCTGACGCGAGATAAATACATGCTCGTAGAGCGGCATGCGATTTCCACTTCTTTCATGGCGCATTTCAAAGGCGGGCCAGACCCCTCGCGACCCGTCCACGAGAGACTGCGCACGTTGCTACTCTGCGAGGGAAGCCGCGCTATACGATGAAAGCAATGGGCACGCAAGGGCAGTGTGTCGGCAGATATCTGCGCGTCACGCTCTGCGCTACGAACTGTCTGCGAATTGCCGTGAGACTGCCTCATTTTCGACGCGATCTCTGAGCACCAATGGTGCCCATAAACCGCGTTAGACGGACGATTGAGGACCAGCACAATGCTCAAAGCAGCCGACAGCAAGCAACCTCTTCAGGCAGAGGAATTTCTGGATGATGATCCGTACAAGGCGCCGTCTGACGTCGTTCGTCGTTTTATTATTGCTTGCTCAGCAACGGCGATTTGTCTTGCAGGTGTTGGCCTTTGGCTGGTTCCGGCTGAGGATTCGGCTGGACAGCTCATCAAGCTCTTTGCCTCGGCGATCATGCTTGCAACGGGCTTGTTTTTGTTCAACGGGCTTAATGAAAAATCAGAGGCGGCCGCGATCGAAGTGGATCCCAAGAAGCGTCAACTGCGTGTCTATGAGTATGATGCTCGCGGGCGCTCCAAACTAAAGACCTGCTATAGCATTGATGATTTGCACGATGTCAGCGTGGCGGACCGTCGTCTGAGCGCCAGCAATTCTGATGGTGTGCTGATCCTGGAGATGCCGATCGAGTCGGATGCTGCGGAAAAGGCGTTGCGCTCAGCCATCTCCCGCGCCTCCTAGCCGAAACGTCGCCGCACGGCTGTTTGTTCATCAAAACACATAATGTGTTTTCTAACTGAGCTTGCCGCTCGCTCAAAACAGCCCCAAATCTCATGGCATCCTTTCCTCAGAACCAGGACCCATGCCATGAAGACACTCATTTTCTCCACTGCTCTTGTTGCGACGACTGCCTTGTCGGCCGTGTCTGCAGCATCTGCCGACCGCTACGTGCTGGATGCCAGCCACTCTCAGGTATTGTTCTCTTACAACCACCTTGGTTTCTCGACGACCTACAACATGTTCTCGGGCTTTGACGGCGAGATCATGTTCGATGCTGAGGATCCTGCAAATTCCAGTGTCATCGTTTCGATGCCGGTAAAATCGCTGTTCACCGGTTGGGAAGAGCGGTTTGCCCATTTCATGGCCGACGATTTCTTTGGCGCGACCGATGAAGACATGATCACCTTCACCTCAACCGGTATCGAAGTGACGGGGGATAACACCGCAAAGATCACCGGCGATCTCACAATCAACGAAGCAACGCAATCCGTTGTTCTGGACGCAGTGATGAACCAGCAGGGCGTCCATCCAATGGCCCAAAAGCCATGGCTTGGTTTTGACGCCACCACTACTATCTTGCGCTCCGATTTCGGCGTTGGTGCTTTTGCCCCGGCTGTCAGCGACGAGTTGGATGTGGTCATCTCGATTGAGGCGGCCAAGGCAGATTAGCGTGCCAGACTATCCAAAGGTGCCTTGATCAGAAAGACTTAGGCCGGCGTATTGCCGGCCTTTCTTTGTTTGCAAAGCTGTCAACCCGTGTCGCCCAGTCGGGTGGCGTTGAGTTCGAAAGTAATAGACACCTCTGCGCCGACATTGCCCTCATCCGCGGCGCCGATGCCAAAGTCGCGCCTGTCGACCGACATGATACCGTTGGCTTGCGCTTGATCCCCGTCAATTTGGAGCTCGAAAGGCAGCTCAACCGGGATCGAGTTATCTTTAATCGTCAACGTGCCGCGCGCCACCAAACCCTTGCCGTCCTTTACTATGTCTGCGGAGAAACGCGCTTGTGGAAAACTCTCAGCGTCGAAATACTCCGCTCCCATCGCCTGTCCCGTCACGGTGCCCAGCGTTAAGGAGGCGATTGTAACGACGACCTCGACCGAGCCGAAGTTACCGTCTGCGTCGGCTGTCTCGCTGTAGTTGATACGCGCTTGCCAATCGGCAAACCCGCCGGTGACCTCCGATCCCATCTGGCGGATCGAGATGCCGAGCGTGCCGTCCACCACCTGCCAATTATCGGCGCCATCAGTGGGTGCGGGCGCGACCTGCACCACTGGTTCTATCTCTGCTGTGCTATCTGCGACTGCGGCCACCGGGCTGTGATGGGTGAACATGCCCGCCGCTGTGCCACCGCCCAGCATGAGCGCCCAGACCGCGACCGCGCTGATCGCTGCGCTACGATGACCTGGCTGACGTGCCGCTGGTTGCGCCGCCGTAAGGTCGGAAAGCGTGCCAGGCAACATCCGGCGCAACGTCGCATCACGGTCGATCACATGATGTTTGAGCGCACCGCCGATATGAGCCAAGAGAGCCCCAACAAGCGTCCACGTAAAGACCAGATGCGCCTGCGCAAGCGTTTCAGCCAGTGCCTCATCTTTCGGTATGAAGGGCAAGGATTGCCCGAAAGGCCACCAGATTGGCGCAAACCCGGTGGTCGCGGCGTGGTGGATCCAACCCGAAAGGGGCGCCAAGAGAAGCGAGCCATAGAGTAACCAGTGGACGGTTTCGGCGGCGAAGGATTCGACTTTTTTATCGCCGTTCAAGAGACCCGGCTTGGGCTGGCTGATGGCCCAGACGATGCGCGCGAGCGCCACAAAAAATGAGGCCACACCGATTGTCTTGTGCAGGGAAAAGAGCAGAACCGCGCGGGTGATATCGGCATCTGTCGTCGCGATATCGGGATCCTTGATCGCGTGGGCGATATCGTTGGCGATAAACCCAAGCGGGATCGCAGAAAGAATGAGGAGTGCGGTTAACCAGTGAAAGGTTTTTGTCACGGCGCCATAGCGCGTGTGTGTGTTGGTCAGTTGCATGGGTTCAGCTCCAGGGGAGGGGGCGGGCCTATCGCAGTTTATTAGTGAAATAGACGAACGAGCTCTCAGGACAATCGGCGAAATCGCACACCCAAGGTGCGACCCGCGCCCGGAAGGTGGCTTAGCGTGAACGAGAGGCAGACATTGCACATGGTCTCCCGGCGCGTTATGCGACCGCGCACCATCGTCCGGTCGGGGACGCTTTGAAAGACACTTTTAGGGGCAAGGGGGCTTCGTTGAGTCTGGCATTCGTTTTTCCGGGGCAGGGAGCCCAGTCCGTTGGCATGGGGCAAGCGCTGGCAGACGCTTATCCGTCGGCAAGGGCGGTGTTTGACCAGGTCGATGAGGCGTTGGGCGAGCCTCTGAGTGCGCTTATCTGGAATGGTGATCAGGACACGCTGACGCTGACAGCCAATGCGCAACCAGCGCTGATGGCTACATCTCTTGCCGCGATGCGGGCTTTGGAAGCAGAGGGCGTCACAGTCGACAAAGCGTCGATGGTGGCCGGACATTCTTTGGGTGAGTATTCGGCGCTTGCCGCGGCGGGTGCTGTGAGCATCGCAGATTGCGCGCGCTTACTGCGGATCCGCGGTACGGCGATGCAGCAGGCTGTTCCCGTGGGCCAGGGCGCGATGGCCGCCATTCTAGGTCTCGATTTCGAAACGGTGAGTGAAGTGGCCCTCGCCGCAAGCGAGGCGGGCGTTTGTCAGGCTGCAAATGATAATGATCCGGGGCAGGTTGTTGTCTCTGGCAGCACCACGGCCGTGGAAAAAGCGGTGGAACTGGCCAAGGCGCGCGGTGCGAAGCGGGCCATGCTGCTGCCCGTGAGCGCGCCTTTTCACTGCGCGCTGATGCAGCCTGCGGCCGAAGTGATGGCGCGAGCCTTGGGCGAGGTTGAGTTTCACGCGCCGCGTGTCCCGCTCGTGGCCAATGTGCGCGCCAGTCTCGTGAGCGATCCGGACATGATCCGCACCTTGCTTGTTGAGCAGATAACCGGCTCTGTCCGGTGGCGGGAAAGCGTGGCTTTTATGGCCGCGCAGGGCGTGACAGAGATCTGGGAGATCGGAGCAGGCAAGGCGCTGAGCGGCATGGTGCGGCGGACGGCGCGCGATGTGAATGTGCGCGCGATCGGGACGCCTGATGATGCGCGCGCTGCCGCCCAGGCGCTAGCGGATTAGACAGGAGACAAGTCATGTTCAGTTTAGAGGGAAAGCGCGCGCTGGTTACCGGAGCGTCCGGCGGGATCGGTGGAGCGATCGCCAAAGCGTTGCATCAAGCGGGTGCGGTGGTCGCGCTGTCAGGGACCCGAACAGCGCCTTTGCAAGCCTTGGCCGATGAGTTGAGCGAAAACGCCCATGTCCTGCCCTGCAATCTGAGCGACCCGGAAGCTGTCGAGGCGTTGCCGAAGCAGGCGGCGGAGGCGATGGGTGGTGTCGATATTCTGATCAACAACGCCGCGATCAATCGTGATCAGATCTTCATGAGAATGTCGGACGACGAATGGCAAAGCGTCATGGACGTGAATCTGACCGCGGCCATGCGGCTCTGTCGGGGTGTCATCCGGCCCATGATGAAATCTCGTTGGGGCCGGATTGTAAACATCGGATCAGTTGTGGGATCCACAGGCAATCCTGGGCAGGTGAACTATTCGGCGTCCAAGGCCGGCATGCTGGGCATGACCAAGTCGATCGCCTATGAAGTCGCCAGCCGTGGGATTACTGTCAATTCGGTGGCGCCGGGTTTCGTTGAAACACCCATGACAGACAAGCTCAATGACGAGCAGAAGACACGGATAAACGCTCAGATCCCAACCGGTCGGATCGGTCGTCCCGAAGAGATTGCGGCCGCGGTCTTGTACCTTTCCAGCGACGAAGCCGGCTATGTCACGGGTACGACCTTGCACGTGAATGGAGGCATGGCGATGCTCTGAACCAGTCTCAAGCGTGGTTAATTTTCACGCTGGCGAAAGCGTTTGCCAAACCCGTTTCATATGCTATAGGCGGCCCAGAATTCGTGGGGTCAGACAATCCAACCAAGATTGCTCGGGCGAAAATGGCCGCAAGAGCCACGTGAAACAAGGCAACGACAGGGCGGTCGCCCGGTCTAAGGATAAGGACACAAACATGAGCGATATCGCAGACCGCGTTAAGAAGATCGTGGTGGAACATCTTGGCGTTGAAGAAGACAAGGTTGCTGAAAACGCTTCTTTCATTGACGATCTGGGCGCGGACAGTCTCGACACGGTTGAACTGGTCATGGCGTTTGAAGAGGAGTTCGGTATCGAGATCCCTGACGATGCGGCTGAGACGATCCAGACCTTTGGCGATGCGGTAAAGTTTATTAGCGACGCGTCCTGATTTTAAAAGTTATCGAAAAACCCCCGTGCCGGGCGCGGGGGTTTTGCTTTGTTGCCGAGCGTATTGTTTTCAGACAATTGCTTCATCCGACCCTGCCAAGGTCTTCAAACTCTTGCTCAGCGGGGTGAAGCCGCGCTAAGAGCGAAAAAAGAACTTGAGGGACAATTGATGCGTCGTGTCGTGGTCACAGGGCTTGGCCTGGTTACTCCCCTTGCGTCGGGTGTGGACGCGAGCTGGAACCGGATACTGGAGGGACAGTCGGGCGCGGGCACTATAACCCGGTTCAATCCCGCCAACGTTGTCACGAAATACGCTTGCGAAGTGCCGCTCGGCGATGGCTCGGATGGCACCTTTGACGCCGACGCTTTTATGGAACCGAAAGAGCGGCGAAAGGTAGATGATTTCATCCTTTACGGCGTCGCGGCCGCTGATCAAGCGGTGCGAGATGCAGGCTGGATGCCTCAGGACGAAGAGGAGCGACTGCGTACCGGTGTGATGTTGGGCTCCGGTATAGGCGGGTTGCGCTCGATTGAGGAAACGACACTGATCATTCGAGATCGCGGCGTTAGGCGTGTGTCGCCCTTTTTTATTCCCGGGGCTTTGATCAATTTGATCTCCGGGCAGGTAAGCATACGCTATGGCTTCAAAGGCCCCAACCACGCGGTAGTCACGGCCTGCTCGACAGGTGCCCATGCGATAGGTGACGCGTCGCGCCTTATCATGCA
>JBCCNY010000053.1:0-11876 GCA_039025595.1 Pseudomonadota bacterium
ATATGATCTGTCAAGTCACCGGCCGCAAACAAACCAGGGATCGAGGTGCGGGTGCTGCCCGGCTCAACCTCGACATAATCGCCGTGATGCATCGCCACCTTTCCCTTTATGAGTTCATTGGCCGGTGCGTGACCGATCGCGATGAAGACACCCTTACATGGGATCTCTCGGGTTTCCTTGCTCTGGTTGTTTCTGACCCGGATGCCCGTCACTCCCTTTGGATTATCATCCCCCAACACCTCTTCCAGCTCGTGGAACCACAAGGTCTCTACTTTGGGATGTTTGAACAGCCTGTCCTGCAGGATTTTCTCCGCGCGCAATTCGTCGCGTCGATGGATCAGCGTCACCTTCGAGGCAAAGTTGGTGAGAAACAACGCTTCCTCAACGGCCGTGTTGCCGCCGCCAATAACCACAATTTCTTCCCCACGATAGAAAAACCCATCGCAAGTTGCGCAAGCGGAAACGCCAAAGCCCTTGAACGCCTCTTCCGATGCAAGACCCAGCCATTTGGCTCGGGCGCCTGTGGCAAGGATGACGGTATCGGCTTTATAGGTCGCGCCGCTATCGCCGGTCGCCACAAAGGGGCGGGTTTCCGTATCGAGGTGCGTGATAATATCTCCGATCACCTCGCAGCCCATGGCCTTGGCATGCGCCTCCATCCGCACCATAAGGTCGGGACCTTGCACCTCTGTATCACCCGGCCAATTCTCTACCTCTGTTGTCGTGGTCAACTGACCCCCGGGTTCGATCCCCTGAACGAGGATAGGCTCCAGCATCGCCCGGCTGGCATAGACAGCGGCGGTGTAGCCTGCAGGGCCGGAGCCGATGATGAGTGTTTTCGTGTGGCGCGTTTCAGACATGTTTCGTCCTGTGCTTTGGCGTCGATCGGGATCCAGAGAGATAGTCTTAGCAGATATAGCGGTGAGATCTTACGGTTGGTAGTCCGGCAAGGCGGCTATGCGCAAGCGGCAATCACATTATAAACGGAAAGGATGTTGCGCCTTGGCGAAATAATATTGCGCATGCAGCTATGCGCTGTATAACGAAACCTCATATAGGGGGTAGATCGGCATGCTGACCACGCGTCTTGACGATATCGACAGAAAGATCCTGGCAGAGTTGCAGGCTGATGGCAGGATGACGAATGTCGAACTCGCTCGCCGGGTTGGCATTTCCGCCCCACCTTGCCTGCGACGGGTGCGTACGCTCGAAGAAGCCGGGTTTATCCAAGGTTATCATGCCCGTGTTGACCCGAGAGAATTGGGGTTTGAAGTTCAGGTCTTTGCCATGGTGGGTCTACAATCACAGCATGAGGCGGATTTGAATGCGTTCGAAGAGCTGTGTCGCGGCTGGCCGCTCGTGCGGGAATGCCACATGCTTAACGGCGAGGTTGATTTTATCCTCAAATGCGTGGCGCCTGACCTGTCGACGTTTCAGAGCTTTTTGACGGGTCAACTAACGGCCGCCGATAACGTGGCGTCTGTAAAAACCTCTCTCGTGATCCGCGGCGCCAAGCAGGAGCCCGGTGTCCCTTTCGAAATCATGGAAGAACGTCTAAAGCGCAGCGCCTGACGACGGGGCTTTCTTAGATACCACGCAGGGGCAGATGGGCACCGACCAACGGCCCAAAATCCGTCAGCGATCTCAAATGAGGGAAGAAAGACAAGAATATGTGACGTGTCTGTGCATCCATGACTCGGTCAAGCCCCGTACCCGGATGGTAGCTCTCCGTCTCGATACCATCCGCCAATAGAATCGAATGACGTTCCAAAACAAGGTGAAAGACCGTGACCGCCCTCGGTGGGTTGACCTCTATCACATGAACACCATCCACCAGATCGCGACAAGGCGTAAACACAGCATCGTGCGTCAGCGCGTCTCGCAGCGCATAGGGTCGTGTTAAAAGACGAGCGCCCGGACCCATGAGTAGGTTTCCCGCAGGACGTCCCACGCCGTAGGCGTCCGGTATCACGCGGAAAAGCCCACGCGACGTCGCCTGAGCAAGATGCCTTCTGCCCGGCATTAACGTTATCGAGCCTATCCATTTTATCAGTGCAGCGTCGCCGTCCTGCGCGTTTACTTCCATGCCCGGCGCAAGGTCCTGGACTGCAACGGGACCCTTGGGCGTCGCCAGCAATGTCCCATGCGCGAAGGCTGAGAACGCTGCTTCGAAGATTGGAGAGGCGGGCGCGATATGATCGCCTGACCAGACGGAGCCATCTGCACGTAGAAAAGAAAATTGGTAACGCCGCATCGCCGCACTTGTCCGGCCAGGGCGAGGAACCATAGCCCCGCCGGACAAAGCGTCGAATTCCTGTTTTTCCGTAACCGCCGAGAGAGGGGCGGCAAGTGTAGGGGTACTCATTACACGATCCTTTTCCGGATCGTCACACCGATATCTCCCCCACCAACGACATCACCGCAACGACGCGAAATCCGTTAGCCTTTGCAGGTAACCGCGCTTGCCCGATTGTCGTCAAATTTAACGCTCGATTGTCGGTGTCCGTGGAACAATGTCCAGAACCACAGCTTTTTTGTGCGCCCAGGCCGATCCTCGTCGCCACATTTGCTGCGTCGGCGCCCGAATCGAACGCTGCCCCGCGCAATTGGCGGGGCAGCATTTTGGCCTTGAAGCTAGTGGATCAGATGATCGCCGATCTGGTTTGTGCCAAGCTTTGCCCTCTTTTATGGCGCACGCCTCGCTCGAAAGGCAATGCGGGGTAGGGGTCTTGGCTTCGATCGATGAGCGATGTCATCCAGCGGTGTTTCATATCTGATCCTCCTGCTTTGTCCTGCCTCGTGCCGCTTGATGCGGTTCTGATTTTGTCTAGTTGGAGCAGTATCGAAGGTGTTTGCGGCCAGCTTGCGGCGCAACGGTCTGAAATTTCCCGAAAAAGAGCTCGACCGAACCTTGAATTTGGGCAGCTGTGTCAAAGTCAGGAATCTCTGGACTTTCTAAAGAAAACCGCAGTTTCGTGAATAATTGGGTCTAAAAGGCAGTTGTTGTTTCGATGAGCGATGGCGAAAATGCGGCAAAGCCGCCGTAATCCTGCCGCAATCAAAGACGTATCGCCGATATTAAGCGCCCGTAATCGGCCTCATGGGCATGCGTTGCGCGCCGATAAGAAAAAAATTGTGCGGGTTCGCCATAGGTGCACCGTCCTAGCCAGTGGGCACGCGCGACACCGGCTTGTCGCAATCGATGCAGACCGTAGCCGGGTAGATCGAATTGGTACTTCCCGGGTTTGCCGTTGATGAAAAACGCCGTGTTGCCGGGGTCATCATCGGCAAAACGTTCGAAAAAGTCCTGACCGACTTCATAGGCTGATCGGCTGATCGCGGGTCCGATCGTCGCGATAATCTGGTCACGGCGGGCGCCAAGGCGTTCCATTGCGTCCACGGTTGCTTCCAAAACACCGTCCAGCGCGCCTCGCCAGCCTGCATGCGCGGCGCCGATCACACGCGCCTCTTTATCGGCGAATAAAACGGGTTGGCAATCGGCGGTTAGAACACCCAGAGCCAGTCCCGGCGTGGTGGTCACCATGGCATCCGCGCGTGGGCGTTCTGCCGGAGGGCTCTCCAGCATCACCACATCCGGCGAATGCACCTGATGGAGTGTCACAAGCTGATGCGCCTCGACGCGAAGAGCACGGGCCGCGCGCGAGCGGTTGATTGCGACAATTTCCGCCTGATCCGTCGACCCAGGCCCGCAGTTCAGTCCCGCGAAAATACCGGACGACGCCCCACCCTTCCGCGTAAAAAACCCGTGGCGGAGGGGGCTCAGCTCTTCGTCGGTCAGAATATCGAGACTCATCGGCATGTCCGTTTTGTTTGACATACCGTTTATTTTTCAACCCGTCCGGTCAAGCATCTCTGCGGCTCAGGCCTTGGCGAATCCTTGCTTCTTCGAATGCCGTAACATCAACAGGCCAACGATGATCATCGGTATGCACAGCAACTGGCCCATGGTCAGCCCGATTTCCCCAAAGTGAAGGGCGAGGCCCAAAGGATTGCCCGGGCTGACAAAATACTCATCCGGTTGGCGCACGAATTCAACAAGGAAGCGACCTGCGCCATAGCCAATGAAAAAGATACCGGTGGCTTGCCCGGGCTTTTTGAATCCGTTCCGAAAATAGGCGAGGTAGAAAAGAAAAAGCCCCAGAAGCAACCCCTCCAACAGAGCCTCATAGAGCTGCGAGGGGTGACGTGCGCAGAATTCCGTCACGATACCGGGGCAATCCTGTGCTGCGGGTCCGGGAAAGATCACTCCCCAGGGCAGATCGGTGGGCCGCCCCCACAATTCGGCGTTTATGAAATTCGCAATCCGGCCAAAAAACAGCCCGACCGGGTGTACTGTGCAAAGGATATCGGCAACCGAAATCCACGGGATTTTGTTCACCCGGGCAAACACGATACACGCGATCACAACGCCCAGCAGACCACCATGGAACGCCATCCCGCCTTCCCAGATTTGCAGGATCTCGAGAGGGTTTTGCAGATAGTAAACAGGCTGATAGAACAGCACGAAGCCAAGCCTGCCGCCAAGAACCACGCCGAGAATGACCCAGGTCGCCAGATCCTCCACCTGTTTGGGGGTCATCGGCGCTTTGCCGTCCCGCCAGAGTGACGGTGTCTTGACCATCTGCGCGACGATCCACCAGCCCAACAGGATCGACCCGATATAGGCCATCGCATACCATCTCAGGGCAATTTCCATACCGAAGACCGTGAAGGACACGATGTTGGGCGATATGTCAGGAAAAGGAATAGCCGCTTGCATGAGCGTCTCTTGCCCGTGGTGGTGCGGCGAAGTCAACCTTGCCCTGAACCGCGTGTCTGATCATATAAGAGGCAGATGCAACAAGCCGGTGAAATCATGCAAAGCCGAAACAAAGTCCTCGATGACCTGTCCCAATTGATGACAAACGCTATGGGCGTGGCCCAGGGCGCGCGGGAAGAGGCCGAAACAGCGATGAATTCCATGATCGACCGCTGGCTGGCCGATCGCGATTTTGTGACCCGCGAAGAATTCGACGCCGTGCGCGCCATGGCTCAGAAAGCGCGCGAGGAAAATGAGGCGCTCGCCGCGCGCATCGAGGCATTAGAGGCGGGTGGCAAAAAGAAATCGAACTAGGCGAGAGACGGTCGCGTGACCAATTCCGCTGGCAAATCCTGACGGGCGGGATAATCTGCGCAAGATTTTGCCAGCAGGAGCACGCCTTTGACGGATCAACGTCACCCCATGGCCCCGGAACATCTACCGCATTACTTCGCAGCGGCGGATGGAAGCGATTTTTTATTCAATGTAATGATCGGTTTCATCCTTCTGATCATACTTGGTGTTGGCGTGGCTTATTTCACGCTTCACTCTGTCCCCGAACACATGGCGAAGAGCGGAAACCACACCCAGCTGCAACTTGTGAGCATTCTCTGCCTGCTTGGCTTGTTCACGCATAACGGGTTGTTCTGGATTGCCGCTCTTGTTCTGGCCGCCTTCAGAGCGCCAGACATTGTTGGTCCCCTTCGCTCCATTGCGGAATCACTCAGTCACATCGCAAGACCGCAAGCCGAGCGCGTGGACGTGGCCTCAAAAGACGACTAACCCATGTTTGAATTGATGTTTTGTTCACTGATCACGGTTTTGCCGGATTACCTTTTGCGTCGTCGGTTCCAGGGGAAGCGGCTGGGCGTCGATATTAACTTCTTTAACGTCTGGTACGAATTGCGGTGGGGCATTTCGCTCTGCCTCATCCTGACGACAATGCTCTTGACCATTGTATTTTATTTTCACCCCGCCGCGACGAACACTGTTTCGTTTTTCCGAACCGTCACGATATTGTCCGAACGGGCCGGTCGCGTTGAAGAGATCTATGTGGAGGTCAATCAAGAGGTGGCGGCAGGGGATCCGGTTTTTCGCATGGTCAGCTCGTCTGAGGAAGCGGCTGCAGAAACCGCGCGCCGCCAGATTAACGAAATCGATGCCCAGATGGTTATGGCGCGGGCCGATCTCGCCAGCGCAGAGGCCGCGCTGGAACAGGCGGAGGCCACGCGCGAACAGACCAGCGATGAGCTTGATCGCAAGCAGCAGCTGGTCGCCCGTGGGTCCAGCGCCGTGGCAGAGCAGGAAATAGAGCGGTTGCAAAACCGGTTGGCGGCCAATCAGGGACAAGTCGATGCCGCCTTGGCAGGAATAGATTCTGCGCAGATTCAGATCGAGACGACGTTGCCTTCGCAGCGCGCGACTGCCGAGGCTGCTCTGGCGCAGGCCGAGAACGAAATCGCGAAAATGACCGTCTATGCTGGCATCGACGGCGTTGTCGAACAATTGACGCTGCGGGTTGGCGATGTGGTGAATCCCATCCTGCGCCCCGCGGGCATCATTGTTCCGACTGAAGCCGGGGTAGGGCGCTTCGAGGCCGGATTTCCGCAAGTTTCGGCCGCGGTCGTCCGTCCGGGAGGTGTTGCGGAAATCGTATGTATGACCAAACCGTTCAGCGTGATCCCCATGGTGATCACGGAAGTTCAGAATGTCATCGCGGCAGGACAGGTGCGCCCGTCCGATCAGTTGCTGGATGCCCAAATGCGCACTGATCCGGGCACTCTCTTTGTATATATGGAGCCGATCTACCCCGGTCAGGCAGATGACATCCCACCCGGCAGCTTGTGTTTGGCCAATGCCTATACCAACAATCACGCCCGGCTAGAGGACCCCGATATCGGATTTTTTGAGCGTATCGGTCTGCATGTTGTGGACACGGTCGGTGTGGTCCACGCGGCGGGTCTGCGGATCCGCGCGATCCTGATGCCCTTCCAGATACTTGTTTTCTCGGGGCATTAAACGCGCCCTTCCGCATGAGCTTGCCCAAAAGTGACTAGCCTATTTTGGAGGCTGGTCACCTCCATCCACAACTTATTGCGATCATCCCCAAGAAATAGCTTTACAGGTTTGCCTTTGAGCCCCACCATATATTGTAGGGGATAATAAAAATCTTCCCCAAAGTAGAGCAGGCACCTAGCGCTTGGGGTGCAATCGGCCCCGCGCTACAACACATGAGGCGGCGCCATGACACTTTCCGAGCAGTTTCTATCTGAAGACATTCACCCGATCGATATTGTCGAGCATCTTGCAGAACATCATGAGTGGGACTTCGATCGGATCGCCGACGATCAGATTGCAATGGCCGTTGAGGGCCAGTGGCGCACCTATTCGATCACTCTGGCGTGGTCACCCTCGGATGAGACGTTACGCATGGTGTGCACCTTTGAGATGGAGCCGCCCGAAGGCAAGCTTCCGGCGCTTTATGAGGTGTTGAACCATGCCAATGACCAGTGTTGGGCGGGTGCCTTTACGTTTTGGGAAGAGCAAAAACTGATGGTGTATCGCTACGGTCTGGTTATGTCTGGCGCACAAGGCGTCAGTCCCGAGCAGGTTGACACATTGATTACGGCAGCGGTGATTAATGCAGAACGCTTCTATCCCGCGTTTCAACTCGTCGTCTGGGGTGACCGGCCTGCGAGCGACGCCATGCAGGTGGCGATTGCCGAGGCATATGGCCGGGCCTGAGCCTGGCTCCGGCGGCGGTTTGACTTTCAAATCGTAGCGCGAGATTTATTAATGCGCGCGCAAGGTTTAGCTGACCGCACGGTATCCGTGTTGCACCCCGGTTGGTAGGGTTCTATTTCCCCCTGAAGTTGAGCTGCGAGGGGCGAACAACATGGATATGGAGCGCGTGACCGAGACCGGTCTTGTGCTGCTGGGATGCGGCAAGATGGGATCCGCGATGCTCGCCGGTTGGCTGAAGCAAGGGATGAGCCCGGCCTCTGTCTGGGTGATTGATCCAGCACCGTCTGACTGGTTGCGAGAAACGGGCGTTCATCTCAATACTGATCTTCCACCCGCGCCTGCGGCCGTTTTGATCGCGGTAAAGCCACAAATGATGACGAAGGCCCTGCCGCAGATCACACAGATGGACCGTGCCGAAACAGTGTTTATTTCCGTTGCGGCGGGCACAACACTCGCGGCCTTCGAGGCGGTTTTAGGGGGAGATGTTTCTATTGTCCGCGCCATGCCGAACACGCCCGCGGCGATCGGCAAGGGCATTACGGCTATTGTCGGAAACGCCGAAGCCTCCGAGGTGGATTTGACGCTGGCTAAGGGTCTTCTGAGCGCCATCGGACAGGTCGTACGGCTAACGAGTGAAGATCAGATGGATGCTGTAACCGGTTTGTCGGGCTCTGGACCCGCTTATGTGTTTCACTTAATCGAGGCGATGGCGTCGGCTGGGGAGAAGGAGGGGTTGCCAGCAGATCTGGCTCTTCATCTGGCGCGCGCGACTGTCGCAGGGGCGGGTGCGCTAGCCGAAGCAGCAGAAGAAGGCCCTGCCGAACTGCGTATCAATGTCACTAGCCCCAACGGGACGACGCAGGCTGGGCTAAAGGTCCTGATGGACGAGGCGGAGGGTCTTTACCCCCTGATGGCCCAGACAATTGCGGCAGCGACGGAACGGTCGCGGGAGCTGCGCGATGAATGACTTAATAGATTTCAGTGATTTTCTGAAGGTTGATATTCGTGTCGGTTGCGTGCGGCGCGCCGAAGCTTTTCCCGAGGCGCGCAAACCCGCGATTAAGCTCTGGATCGATTTTGGCGGCGACATCGGCGAGCGAAAAAGTTCGGCACAGATCACCGCGCATTACAACCCGGACATGTTGATCGGGCGGCAGGTTATGGCAGTGGTGAATTTTCCACCCCGTCAGATTGGGCCCTTTATGTCTGAGGTTCTGGTGCTGGGGGTAAGCGATGCGGCGGGCGATATCGTTCTGTTGGCACCAGACCGCGAGGTGCCACTTGGGGAACGGATGCATTGAAACGGGTGTTCTTTACCAGACCTCTGCCGGAAAGCGTGGCCGAGATGGCGCGGGCGCATTTCGAGGTTGAGATGCGGGCGGAGACCACACCGTTGAAGATTGGTCAGATGCGTGCCGCGCTCACACTTTATGACGGTGTACTGATGATGTTCGGCGACACGTTCGACGCCGAGGTTTTTCGTGAGGCTCAACGTCCACGATGCAGAATACTGGCGAATTTCGGGGTGGGTATCAATCATATCGATCTATCTGCGGCGCGGGCCGCCGGTGTCATGGTAACCAACGTGCCTGGCGCCGTGACAGATGCGACCGCCGATATCGCGATGACGCTGATCCTGATGAGCGGACGTCGCGCGGGTGAAGGCGAGCGAATGGTGCGCGCGGGCCAGTGGCCGGGTTGGACTCCTACCCAGCTTTTGGGCACGCATGTCACCGGTAAAACGGTGGGTATCATAGGCATGGGCCGGATCGGGGCAGCTGTCGCGCGACGCTGCCATTTCGGGTTCGGCATGGATGTCCTCTATTACAATCGCAGCGCCAAGAAAGTGGGGTTCAAAACGGAAAAGGTACTGCGTCTCGAAGAACTTTTGTCGCGTGCAGACTTTTCCGTGATCGCCTTGCCGGCGGGCGCCAAGACGCATCATTTGATCAATGCGGAACTGCTGTCCTGGATGCCTACGACTTCGCATCTGATCAATGTGGCGCGCGGCGATATCGTTGAGGAGGCCGCTTTGATCAAGGCATTGCAGAACCGTCAAATTGCTGGTGCGGGTCTTGACGTTTATGAGCATGAACCGCGCGTTCCAGACGCGCTGAAAGCCCTTGATAATGTTGTGTTGCTTCCTCATATGGGTACGTCCACGCTGGAAGTGCGGGAAAATATGGGGCGCGTTGTGATCGAAAATCTTCGGGCGGCCCTATCGGGCGAAACACCTCCGAACCTGGTCAACTGACGCTTTTGCTTGTGGTGGATTTGGGATTCTCGGATATTTTAAGCAAGAAGAAGGCACAGCTTGCATCTCTCTTGATGACTGGCCCACCCGGAGGGAGTTTGTATGTACCAGCCCGCGATAACCGGAAGCGGCGTCTTCACACCGTCGCAAACCATAACAAATCAGGAATTGGTCACTGCGTTCAACGTTTATGCCGAACGCTATAACGCGGATCATGCCGATGAGATCTCGACCGGACGGCTTGCGGCGAAGGACCCATCCTCGGCCGAGTTTATCGTGAACGCATCAGGGATCGAACGGCGGTTTGTGTTGGACAAGACAGGCGTTCTTGATCCTGAAATCATGCATCCAATTCTACCCGAACGCCGCGATGACGAACCGGGATTGATGGCGGAAATGGCGCTTGATGCCTGTCGGCAGGCCTTGACGCAGGCAGGCCGCGCGGCGCCGGACGTGGATCTTGTCATTTGCGCAGCATCAAATCATGAGCGCGCCTATCCAGCGATTGCAATAGAGATTCAGCAACTGCTGGGCACGGGCGGTTTCGCCTTTGACATGAACGTGGCCTGTTCGTCTGCGACATTTGGCATTCAGGCTGCGGCCGACATGGTGCGGGCGGGAACGGTGCGCTGTGCGATTGTTGTCAGCCCAGAAATCTGTTCGGCGCATCTGGAATGGCGCGACAGGGATTGCCATTTCATTTTTGGTGATGTTTGCACGGCGCTTGTGATCGAACGGGCGGAGGGTGCAATGGACACGTATTTCAAGATCCTTTCGACCCGATGCGCCACGCAGTTTTCCAACAATATCCGAAACAACAACGGCTATCTGCGTCGCACCCGGCCCGGCCATATGGAAGATCGCCGCGACATGCAGTTCATGCAGGAGGGGCGCAAGGTCTTTAAGGAAGTCCTGCCGCTGGTCTCGACCCATATCGCCGCGCATATGAGCGAGGAGGGTGTCACGGCTGCGGATCTTAGACGTCTCTGGCTGCATCAGGCCAATAAGTCGATGAACGACTTTATCGGCAGAAAGGTCATGGGGCGCGTGCCCGAAGCCCATGAACAGCCCAACATTCTCCAGGATTATGCCAACACATCGTCCGCCGGTTCGATCATCGCGTTTTCACAATATTCAGATGACTTGCAAGCAACCGACAAGGGCCTGATTTGTTCCTTCGGGGCCGGGTATTCCGTTGGTTCGGTGCTGGTTGAACGCTCTTAGACGCGCGGCACGATTGATCTGCATGCAAGCAGGCGGTTCGTATTGGAACTGAACACGAAAGGATAACGACAGATGTTTTCGATCTAGAAAGTGTCCTCGCGCATGAAAACCCCGGTGGTGTCTTGGAGTTCGATTTACTGTTCGCATATTACTTCGACGAACTCCCGACGCGGGAGTATCGTGTCGTTCTTCTATGGTGGACATCTGAGGCTCCGTCCAACTCGGTCAAGTCGCACTGGGCTGATGAACCAAACCTCAACATACTAGACAGAATGGGACTAGTGCTTGGAAGCGCTGCAGCGACACGCAACGTCTAAGAAATCTCTGCAGTCCATGACATCGAGCCGTCGGAGCTCTTTTACTTCTACGCAAAGGAAGACGTCAGAACAAAGAACAACAACGATATCTGCTATGTTCTGACTGAAGATATCGGGTTGCGGAGCCCGCGACCAGGCATCGCGATTCACAAAGATACGAGAGTATCACGGCGTCGATTTTTCGGTGCCGGGTCTTCGGAGAACCCGCCGTTTCGAAAGACGTGGCGCTTACTGAACCAGAAAAACGATTGGCCGGAAAACTACTTTCACTGCCTGCGATGAGGATGTGTCGCCGGGCAAATCCGAACGACAGATGGGACGACTTCATTGACGCTTTGGCTGCGGGACACAGCGGACGTAGCGATCGAAATTACTCAGCGATGGAGCCCACGGAAAAAGCAAATTTTGTTAATGAGTTAGGATCAATCGCGCAATACGACAAAGAGAAACAACATAACGCGCGCAAAGGCGCAATTATGTGCCATGAGCATACAAGTGCCTATGAGGGCGCGGTACC